>DASPJH010000453.1:0-3079 GCA_035628715.1 Bacteroidia bacterium | reverse complement strand
TATACCCGGGCAGGCTGATTACTACCACACCTTTGCCGAGGTGAAACTGGTAAATTACCCGGATACCGGCTTTTGGTCCTATGCACTTATTGCTGATGAGCTGGTATCGGATAAAACCAGGGATGGCGAGGTGCTTTCAGGAATTAACTCGCAATATTCGGTCAGTCATTTTAATTCCGGGGGGTTGAATTTTTACAACAATCCTGAAGGGATTAAATACCATTTATTCCGCGTGGATGAAAACTATTATAAATACCATCTTTCGTCACAAAACAATAACAGCGGCGACCCTTTTTCAGAGCCGGTAACCATGCACAATAATATTGAGAACGGGCTGGGCTGCTTCGGCGCTTATTACCAGGTTTCCGATTCCCTCGACTTTTGATTGTGGGTAAACAGCCAGGCTAAGGCAATAATCCCTAGTATAATATTATAAATAAGCTGCGCTCCGTGGTTTAATGTGGCGTAGGCAAGCGTGCTTACGCCGGTTATGGTATAAATGGTTAATAGCTGGCTTATCAGCACATGGTAAACGCCAGCCCCGGATGCCTGTACCGGCAGCGATTTGGCAACTGCGCCCACACTCATTACTGTAAAAGCAGCCGCTACGGTTAAGTTTTGGGTGGAGGGGAAAGCAAAGAACCATAAATAGCTGGTAAGAAAATAGCTGAACCATATCACCGCGGTATACAGCAGGAACAGCAAGGGTTTTTTTAATCTGAAAATGCTTAAAAGGCCTTCAATAATTTGTCTTACAAATAAAAGAAGTTTGTTTTTACTGCCGGATTTTTTGAGTTTCCTTAAAACCAATAACAGTACAAGAAGGCCGCAAATCCCGGCAATCACAAGGCCGATGAATACAGTAAAAGCATTGCCGCCCGTTTTTTCATTTACCGGCGAGTAGATATTTTCAGCAAAGAAATTTCCCAGTAAATCCACCTGCATAATAAAAGCAGCCGATACCACCAGCAGCAGGCAAACCATGTCTATAGCCCGCTCGGTAAATACAGTGCCAAAACTTTTTGCAAAAGGGATACCCGTGGAGTTTTGCAGCGAAACACAGCGGGTAACCTCTCCTAACCGGGGCGTTCCTATATTTACAAAATACCCGTACATCAGCGGAAAAAACGACTGGGCAAATGACGGTTTATGCCCCACAGGTTCCAACAGCTGCTGCCAGCGTAGCGCCCTTGATGCACTACCCACAAGACTTGACAACAGTACCGGTAACGCCCAGAAATAATTGGCCTTTTTAAGCTCTTCCCAGGTGGCTGCCAAATCCTTACCCTTAAAGGCAAAATACAGCGATACCACAGCCAGTGCAGCAAAGGCGGCATTAATCAGCCATGGTCTTACTTTCTTTGTATTTACGGGGGTAACCAATGTTTTTTAACTATTAATAAATTCTTTAACAGTATTCACCAGTTCCGTTGGTTGATCTGCATGCACCCAGTGGCCGGCACCGGGAATAGTTTCAAGGTTGGCGTTTGGAAATATCTTTTTGATGCCGTCCCAATCCTCGTCTTTTATATAGTTGGAATTCTCTCCGCGGATGAATAAAGTCGGACCGGTAAAGGTTTTGGAAGAATCAACCGGCGCAATAATATTGTCGTAATTTTTGAAAATATCTGTTACGTTCATTTTCCAGTAAAATTCACCCTTTTCATTGCGTGCAAGGTTTTTAAGTATAAACTGGCGGGTAGTAAATTCAGGCAGCAATGGAGTCAGGTGTTTATCAATTTCCCCCCTGGTAGCATATTCCGATAACTTTAAAGGGATAATAGCATCAAATATTTCGTCGTGGCCCCGCCTGTAGGCTTTTATGCCAATATCTGCCACTACCAGTTTTTCTACCCTTTCAGGGTAATTCAGTGCAAAGGTCATAACCGCTTTCCCACCCATACTGTGGCCCAGGATATTTATTTTATCAAGACTTAATGAGTCCAGCGTTTCAGCAATATCATCCGCCATCAGGCTATAATTCATTTCATGGCTGTGAGGCGATTGACCATGGTTTCTTAGCTCGGTATTGTATACAATATTTGTATCGTCAAGCAATTGAGACACCTGGTGCCAATTGTCGCTCATACCAAAAAGACCATGTAAAATCATTAACTTTTTACCTGACTCACCGTATTTCCTGAAAAACAATTCCATTCCTTGAATTTTTCGAGCAAAAGTACGGTTTGCATTGCAAACCGTACAATCGAACCTAACACGTAATCCTGAATTGATGAACTGCATATTGGTTAATTGGAAAATCATGATTTTGGGCAACGATTTCAATAAAAAAATTTTGTACCTTTGCACCGCTTATCACGAAAGACGGAGGGACTAGGCCCTGTGAAGTCTTGGCAACCCATCCCGGTGGGTGCCAATTCCTATCCTGCTCAACACCTGTTGACCGGGAAAAGATAAGTGGTTGTCATAACACGATAAATCACTCGTCACCAGGAAAGCGCTTTTAGCCTTTCGCCTTTCGCTGTTAGCTTTTTTAGATGAGAGATTTCAGGAAGCTTAATATTTGGCAGCAGGGCATACAGCTTGTAAAGCAAGTGTATGGCTTAAAAAACTTATTACCTGCTGAGGAAAAATTTGGACCTATAAGCCAGATTTGCAGGGCAGCTATTTCTATACCCTCTAATATTGCTGAAGGATGTAGCCGAAATAGCACTACCGACTACAAAAGATTTCTTGAAATGGCTCAGGGCTCTGCATTTGAACTGGAAACCCACCTGGCAATATGTATTGAGTTAAACTACATTTCCTCTGAAAAATTAGAACCTGTATTGAGTTTACTGTACAAGGAGCAACAAATGCTCAACAGTTTAATAACAATTATAAAAAACGGCACTAACAGCGAAAGGCTAAAGGCCTACAGCTAAAAGCATAAAAAGCAATGAACAAACAACAGCAACTCGAAGACCTTCTCAGGCAGCGCATTTTAATCATCGACGGCGCTATGGGAACCATGATACAGCGCTACAAGCTGGAGGAAAAGGATTTCAGGAACGAGAACCTCAAAGATCACCCGTACTCTTTAAAGGGAAATAACGACTTGCTGGCGCTTACCCGCCCG
>DASPJH010000452.1:0-3192 GCA_035628715.1 Bacteroidia bacterium | reverse complement strand
TCCACCACGGCGGGCTTCTTACGGATAGCGCCTGCGGCCATAATAGCTACCTGTGGCTGGTTGATAATAGGCGTACCCATTACGTTGCCAAAAGTACCTACGTTGGTTAGGGTATAAGTGCCGCCCTGTATATCATCGGGGCTAAGTTTGTTGGCACGGGCGCGCTCAGCAAGGCTGTTCACGTCTTTTACCAGTCCCAGCAGGTTTTTGGTATCGGCATTTTTAATAACGGGCACAATAAGGTTGCCGCTGGGCAGGGCAGCCGCCATGCCGATATTAATGGCCTTGCGGCGGATAATATTGGTACCGTCAACGGATATATTGATAAGCGGGAAATCTTTAATGGCTTTCACCACCGCTTCAATAATCATCGGGGTAAAGGTCAG
The DNA here is from genome assembly GCA_035628715.1 of Bacteroidia bacterium. Taxonomy (GTDB): domain Bacteria; phylum Bacteroidota; class Bacteroidia; order UBA8524; family UBA8524; genus SB11. The sequence continues at coordinate 2,806 of DASPJH010000452.1, read as the reverse complement.
CTTCTCGCCTTCGCGTTTCTGAAAACCGCCCTTCATTTTCTCGCGCCAGTGCACCAGGTTGGTCACATCGGCCTCAACAAACGAGGTAACGTGCGGCGACACTGATTTGCTCATCACCATGTGGTCGGCAATCAGGCGGCGCATACGGTCCATCTCAATGATTTCGTCGCCGGGGTTCAGGCTCACGGCAGGTGCCTGCGGTTTGGCAGGCTGCACGGTGGTTTGCACCTTCTCGGCCGGACGCTCTTCTTTAACGGTTATAACAGGCTGCGCATTGGGCTGCGACTGTGGAGCCGACCCGTTGGCACGCTGCTGTACATAATTCAGTATATCTTTTTTGGTTACACGGCCTTCGCTGCCGGTACCGGGGATGTTTTCCAGCTCGGCCATGCTGATGTTCTCGCTGCGGGCAATATTCAGCACCAGCGGCGAGTAAAACCTTGCGCCACCGCCAGCCGGAGCGGCAGTTTCGCGGGCATGGTTAACGGTACTTTGTATAGACGCTACCGGGTTTGAAACCTCCACAGGCTTCTCAGCAGGTTTAGCCGCCGGGGCCGGGGCAGCAGGCTGTGAACCGGCACCCTCGAGACCTATAACAGCAATAGGAGCACCCACGGCTACAACGTCGTTCTCTTTAAACAGCTTTTTAAGCAGTACACCGCCTTTGGGCGAAGGAACCTCGCTGTCAACCTTATCGGTGGCTATTTCCAGTACGCTTTCATCGGCCTCAATCTTATCGCCTTCGTTCTTCAGCCAGCGGATAATGGTCGCTTCAGCAATACTTTCGCCCATTTTGGGCATTATCAGTTCAAATTCGGTCATTAGTGTAAAAAGCCTATTTTCCCGCAAAGAAACAGAAACTTTTGGGAAGGGGCAATAGGAAAGTGCTGTAAGCTAAGCCGGCTTAGTATTCCAGCGGTTCGCGGCTGGTGTGCTTGAATCTCACAACAACAATCGTGTTTGGTTCAATTTTATAAGATATACGATAGTTATAAACTGTTAAATTGCGGTATGTCCCGTCGGTATTTTGCTTTTTATAAATTCATTATTTACAATGTCCACTTTAGATTTGAAGACAGTTTTAACAAAATGGAAAATTTTTTTAAATACCCCTGTAAAATAATTATTGCTGCGCTGGCAATATTTACGGACAGTTGTAAAAACTCAAATCCATCCAAAAACAACGAGCAAAATAGGCCCGATAAAGCTGATTTAGTACGGTATTGCTATGATAAAGCTTTTAAACTGCAACTTCCCTTCATTTGGCAAAACACTAAAGGAGGTTTACCGATAGAGAAAAGTAAAATCTTAAGGCCGAGTAATGGTGATTCAGTTTTGTTTGGATCTGGAACAGGATATACGACACCCATTTTGGGTACTGTTCCCGACACGTCAAATTTTTTTATTTTCTTATCAACTTATACAGGCGATGATATTATGCCTGTGCTATATGTATTTGATAAAAGAGGCAACAAAAAATCTTCAGAAATTTTAGGGTATAGTTGCGGTGGAGCCGATTGCGGATTTTATTGCATGAATGGCATTTTTATATGGGAAAATAGCAACAGCTTTTACAGCACACAGGAAGCTTATACCGTTAATTGTGACCCCGACCTGGACACAAGAGATACATCTACCCTGGAGTTTATAAGATTAAGAACCAAAGGGCAAATAAATAAAAAAGGCGAAATCGTTTTTGATAAAGAAGAAACGATGGAAAAGCGAAAGGTGGACTGGCATTCAGAAGAAAATCCGTACACTAATTAAGAAACTGTATCTGCTGACAGGAGTGACAAACGAAACATAGTTTTTATTACCTTGTTTAAAAAAATAAACCATGCTGAAAGATGAATTAAAGGCCTACGTCAATATTTTCGGTATTTCTGTTGCAAGTGTGCTCAGGTATGCAGCTATCGGTATTGGTATTAACTGGCTTTACAGCGTTTTTAAAATCAGCTGGTATATTGATCTTTTCGGATCGGGAAGCTGGAAGTGGATACTGATAGCCATAGCCGCCATGGTGGTGTTTTTTGTAGTTTGGCCGGCCGTATATATTTACCTGGGCTACCAAAATGCTATTGGCAAAGCGCTAATGGGCGCCTACAATAAAAACAGGGAGTGGGTAGCCGGACTGATTGTGAAGGTGGGCAATGCCGTTGCCAGCTCAAAGCATGCCGGGCAGGGCGGAAAATTTGCCGCTTCGGCCAATGAGTACAGGATAGTTCGTTTTCTTATCAAACGGATGGGTTATGCTACCGAATGGCACCAGCTGGTAACTGCTGCCGATAATCCGGAAATACCAGACAAACAGGCGTATGTAAATCAAACTATTGGCAGAATTGTAGCCGCCCTGCCCACTAAGATAGCCGAGGGCTTTACTCAAAACCTTAACCGGCTGGTACTGATTAATATAGTGTGCATAATACTGGTAGAAGTATTATCGAGGATGTACCCTGTGGGGGTGTAATATTCCGTTTCCTTCTTCCGTAGTGATAACCGGCAGGAGAGCTTTTAGTAAGGCGGACGGCTAAACAGCGCATTAACTCATAGCGGTTTAAAAATCTGCCACGCTAAAAACTTTCATCCCCTTTTTGGTATTGTTTATAGAAACCCGCCTGCCAAAATTACCGTTTTGCGCAGATGGATTTTTTTTTGTTGTTTACACCCTGAATTTAAAACAGTAAACCCTTAAAAAATAAAATATGGATTTTGGTAAAGAATTTCGCAAGTATGCCATAAAACACCGTGGTATCAGCAGCCTTAACACCGACAGGTTCATCAGCTCGGTGGAAGATATGACCCGTAC
>DASPJH010000451.1:0-5405 GCA_035628715.1 Bacteroidia bacterium | reverse complement strand
GTATCGTTAATAGTAAAGCTTGCCGATGGAGCGGGCAACACACGTATATACTCTGTTACAGTATCCCTACAGTTATTGCCATTCTGAGCTACCAGGCGGATAGGAAATATTGTGTCGACAAAGAATGAGCCTATAGGGTTTACAGCAGATGTAGTGGCCCCGTTTCCAAAGTCCCAGAAATAGGCCAGCGAACCGGTATCAACGCTTGTATTGGTAAATACAAAACTATTGTTGTTAACGCACTGCTCGGTATCGTTTACGGTGAAACCGGCAACCGGTTTGGGAAATACATATATATCCCTGAAACCTGTATCGGCGCAATTATCCCCCGAAGTGGTAACCAGGCGTAACTGGTAAATACCAGCTGCTGAATATATATGGGTTTCTGCCGGGTTTGTGCTGGTATTGCCATCGCCAAAATCCCACAGGGTGGATAAGGGAGCGCCGGGGGTTACAGTGCTGTTATCCGTAAATATAAAATTCTGTGCATTCACACACTGTTGCGGGTTGCTTACCACAAATGCCACAACCGGTTTGGGGTATATAGTAATGCTGCGGGCTACAGAATCCCGGCAACCGCTGTCGCTAATGGCTGTTAACCTGATGTTGAAGGTACCTGCCGCTGTATAGGCATGCACCGGGTTAACGGCTGAGGCTGTATCCCCATCGCCAAAGTTCCAGGTATAACCTGCAATATTCCCTGTACTAATGGCGGAAGAATTGACCATAGCCGCACCACTGAGCATACAGGTAGCCGGGGCCGTGAAATCAACTACAGGCCGGGGATTAACGGAAATGGTTTTTTCTATGGAATCAGCACAGCCTGCATTAGTAAGTATTTTTAATTTAACCGTATAGGGACCTGTAACCAGGTATTGTTTGGCTGGAGCTGTCAGTACCGAGGTAGTGCCGTCTCCAAAGCTCCACTCCCAGCGTATAACAAAAGCATTATTAGTGGTTGATGAGTCGAAAAACTCCGTAATCTGCCCGTGGCAGGTATTGCGATAGGTAAACACCGCTCCCGGCGGGGGAGCTATGGAGATAACCTTTACAAAGGTATCCTGGCAGCCTGATGAGCTGGTTACTACCTGTGTTACTGTATAGGTGCCGGTATCGGCAAAGGTATGCGAGGGGTTTTGGAGGGAAGATGTCGCCCCGTCGCCAAAATCATACTGATAAAAGGCAATGGCGCCTGAATCTATGGTGGACGAATCGGTAAAGTTCAGGGTGAAATTGGAGCAGGCATTGGAGTTGCCAAACCTGGCCACAGGCGTGCCCTGTACCGATATTACCCGTATAACGCCCAGGGAGGTATCGGGGTATGTGGCCCTGCAGGTAACGGTAATGCCCTTTTTGCTGTCAAACTCACTGCTTTCAGCCGTCAGGAAGGGCTGGAAAACCCCGCCCCCTGTGTAAATGTGGTGTACATTGGTATCACTGAGTGTGGTAAGGGTATTGAGCGCGGCATCATTAAAGCTCCAGGTATATTTGTTGGCATTGACGGATTCATTCTTAAAAATCACCTTAAGCGGGCTGCACCCGGCAGAATCACCGACAATGGAAAACAAAGGTATAGGGCCTTTAACATACACATCGTGCTCAGTACTGTCCACACAGCCCTGTAAATTCTCCACTTTAAGTTTAATGTTGTAATCTCCCCCGGCTCCAAAATCAAAAAACGGGTTCTTAATAAAGCTCTTCGGGCCGTTGTTAAACACCCATTCCCACTTGCTGATGCTATCGCCTGCCGGGATGTTCACAAAACTATCAGGGTCAAATACCCTTGACGAATCTTTCAGCTGGAGCAATTGCGGGCATACTATGGTATCGTCCAGCGTAAACCGGGCATACGTACCGTAAATGGTAAACAGGTTGGGCTTAACAATGGTATCCACACAGCCTGAGCTGTCTTTCAAAGCCAGCTTTACGGTATAGGTACCCACCTTGTTAAATACCACCGTTGGCCTTGAGCCCTGCGTGGCAAACCCCCTGCCGTCGCCAAAGTCCCACCACAGGGTTTCTTTGCTGGCCGCCTGCCGGGCGGGGTTTAGCCAATGAAGCGAGCCTATGTCGTAGTACAATACATCTTCCGTAAATTCCAAGGCATCACCTGCGCAACCCTGCCCCGCCGATACAGCAAAATCGCCGGTAAAGCCAATGGTAATTCTCTCAATATGGCTACCAGTACAACCGTCGGCGTTGGTTATGGTAAGCTCTACATCATACACCCCTCTCTGGTTAAATGTATGCGAGGTTTTATACAGGCTGGGCCCGCTTACAACCGGCGAGCCGTCTTTAAAATCCCACGAATAAAAGGTTATACCGTCCTGGAGAGTGTCTGTTATCCGGAAGTTAACAGTGGTACCCGGGCAGCGGCTTATTGCCGGGTTGAAATCATGCGTTATGAATGGATATAAATCATTAAAATCCAAAATATTATGGTACCACGCCGTATCGAAGCAGAAATTACCCGCCGTATCCTCGCCGTTCCTGATAATCAGTCCTATGGTTACTTTCCCGCCGGTATCACAGGGGGGTGATACATACTGCCAGTTGTGGAAACTATCGTTCAGGCTCCAGAAACTGTTGAAACTTCCCGACTGTGCTGCACAGGTGGAATCCCACATTACCCAGAACCTATCGCGGGCGCAGGAGGGCTGGGTATTGGCCAGCAGGGCTACTTTGGTTTTAATTCCCTCCGGCCCCAGGCAATCAGGCTGAGTAAATATAAGGCCGGGAATAGGCGGCACAGCTGTTGAATCGGGCGCTGCCTTCGGTCGCTGTAATGCAAGGTATGTAAAGCTGGTGTCCAGGCATCCCCAAGTAGTGTCCTCCAGGTACAAACGGGGCCTGTAGCAGCCCTCGCTGCCGGGGGTGTACCAGTGTTTCACGGCCAGGCTGTCGCGGCTGAAATTGCAGTTCATCCCCACGTTGATGCCGTTTTTGGTATCGGTGGTACACTGCGGGGCCGCCGGGTCGTCAAAATGCCAAAGGCGCTGCACATTTCCAGGTGCAGGACCGTGGTTAGACATGTATAGCGCCCCGTTGCCCACAAAATACACGGTGTCGTGAATCATGCACTGAAACCGGTTAACAGGGTTGCCAATATTGGCACGGGGCCCCAGTACCGTCACTGTGTCTACAATCTTTGTGGAATCGCAGCTGGGCGCCTGTATACGAAGCCGAATAATATAATTGCCCGGGTTCTGATAACTGTGGGAGGTGGTCCAGGCGCTGTCTGCGGAAGCCCCGTCGCCAAACGACCAAATGGCAGCGGCTCCCGCGTTAATAGGGTTACTCACCCCAAACAAATTGCCAAAAAAACAGCTGGTATCCCTGTTAACAGAAGGATTAAAGTTTACCACCACTGCCTCCACAGCAGTTGCCGAGGTTTTAATAGCCGGGCAGCCGGAAGTATCCGTCACCAAAAGCTGTATGCTGTAGTTCCCTGTGCTGGTATACAGGTGCGAGGCCGCGCTCCATCCGCTGAAAGCGGTATCACCATCTCCAAATACCCATGCAAACTCTGAAAGCCGGGTACTGTCAAAGGCTGAAGTATTGGTCAGGTCTACCCGCGTACTGAAACAATCTTTGGTTTCAGCCATGGTAAAATCCGGTTCAAAATCAGGCAGCACCACTATTGCTTTTGCCACCTGTTTACGGGCAAAACACTGGTTGGCGTCCGTCGCTTCTATGGTTACCGGGTAGGCGCCACCGGCAGGGTCTGAATAGCTGTGGCAAATGGTAGTAGTACTTAAAGGCGTGGTATTGTCAATAAAACCGTCGCCAAACACTACGGTCCGCAGCGTAATTGCGCCTCCAAACGGGCCCGTACCGGTTAAATCCTGTACACAGCCGTTATTTCCGTCGTAGCATAAAGTATCGTTAGCAATGTTAAAGTTAACTACCGGCAAATCAAACACTGTAAGGCTGTCAAACCGGGCAAAGCATGAGTCCGTTCCGCCATGAGTGATTTTTATAATGGGTTTGTATATGCCCCCATTGTTGTATATATGGAGTGCCTGTTTAGTGGTAGCAGAAGTATTATCGCCAAACCGCCAGGCATACGATACGCCCGAAGTTTCCTGTACCTGAGCATCAAAGTTTATCGAAGTCCCGGCACAAAACTGGGTATCTTCCACCAGCAGCATTGGTTTAGAATACACTCTTACCGTTTGAACGGCCGTATCCGTGCATCCCAGCACCGTTGTGCCTATTAGTGTTACTATATAGCTCCCGGTGTCGCCAAATGTATAAGTTGGGTTTTTTTGGCTTGAGGAATCCGTTGCGCTAAAATACCATTTCCAGTCGGCCACGGTATCACTTCCCGCAGTGGATGTATTAATAAATGACGCCAGGGTTTGCTTACAGTTGTTATAGCGGTTAAAGCTTACAATTGGCGTGGGCAGCACCACAACTTGCATGCTGAAGGTATCTGAGCAATTGATGCTGTCGGTAATTATCAGTTTTACGGTAAGGGTGCCCGTACTCACAAAACTATGGGTAGCATGCTGCTGGTTGCTGAAGTTGGAAGGGCTTCCTGCGTCGCCAAAATCCCACAGGTAAGTAATAGGCCCTGTGCCTTTGGAGGTATCGGCAAACGCCACCGATTCACCAGCACAAACCGTATCAGCAGTAAAGCTGAAACCTGCCTCGCATTGTGCCGAAGCGGTATTTACACCCAGTAGTGCGGCCAGTATAAACAGTAGGCAGGTTATGCAGGTTGGTTTATTCACAAGCGTATGAAGCCCAAAGTACTAAAATACTCTTTTTTTATAAACCAATGATGATTTTCAGCCCGTATACGGTGCCCAATTTTAAGTTTTTCTACGTAAGTATTTTGGTAGGCTAAAAACTATTATTAATTATCATTAACCAAGGTCATTGATAATTGCAGCGTCAATACTCCAGCCGCTCGCCCATCGCCTCTATCACCAGTTCTTTTTTATCAGAAGCTTCGGTATAACCAATGATTTTAGCATCCATATTAAATGAAGCAGCAATAGAAATTATATGCTCAGCTGATTTTTGGTCGGTATATATTTCCAGCCTGTGGCCCATGTTAAATACCTTGTACATTTCTTTCAGCGGTGTGCCCGATTGTTCTTTAATAGTGCTGAACAACGGCGGTAAATCAAACAGGTTGTTTTTCACCACCTTAAGGTTATCTACAAAATGAAGTATTTTGGTTTGCCCGCCGCCTGAGCAATGCACCATTCCTTTAATGGCGGTTTTCACCTCTTTAAATACTGCCTTTACCACCGGCAAATATGTACGGGTGGGCGAAAGTACCAGCTTACCCGCATCCAGCGGACTGCCGGTTACTTTATCCGTTAATTTAAGTTTACCTGCATAAACCAGGCTTTCATCCACCAATGGGTCGTAGCTTTCAGGATATCGGGAGC
>DASPJH010000450.1:0-6462 GCA_035628715.1 Bacteroidia bacterium | reverse complement strand
AACATATAGAGCACTTAGTTTAAGCTAAGAAATAAGTGTCTGTTTGTTATTCCTTCCTCGTCGAAACCGCCAAAATTCAATCGGAAGGGAATGGCAAAAGAAGACACGCTCCAAAGCGGGCGTGCTTCTTGCTATTCTTGTCCGATAGGGCGCTTGGCGGTGCCTGATGAGGCTGGAGTGTGCGGAGGCCACGCCCTTTTTGATTTTATACCAAAAAACTTTAAAAGGGTGCAGCAATTTTAAAAATTACGGTATCTGTTTTAATGAGAGGTTAATTATTAAGGTCTTTATCATATAGAATAGTATAACCATAAATGAAGTACATTGCACTCATTGCATTTCTGTTCTTAAGCTGGCTTGTGAAGGCCCAGGACATCAAGCGTACCGCTATCTGGTACTTTGGTGAGAATGCTGGCATTAACTTTAACACCAACCCACCTACCCCATTAACCGATGGAAAAGTAAACACCATTGAAGGCTGTGCAAGCATTTGTGATACCGCTGGCAACCTTTTGTTTTATACTGACGGTAGGACGGTTTGGAATAAGAACCATGATACTATGATAAACGGATTTGGATTAATGGGACATGAGTCTGCAACACAGGGAGCTTTAATTGTTCCAAAGCCAGAAAGTGACAGTATTTACTATATTTTCACTATTGCGGTTCATTATACCGTATCGGAAGTAAATATCAATGCAAATAATGGAAAGGGTGAAGTAACAATCAAAAACAACCTTCTTGTTACTCCTGTCGGTGAAAAACAAACTGCTGTACAACACGCTAACGGAATAGACTATTGGGTTATTACACACGGGGGCAAGAATGATTTGTTTTATGCTTTTCTTGTTACAAAATATGGTATTTCAGAATGCCCTATAACTTCAAAAATCGGCACAAATTATTCAATAGATTATCCACATCTAAATCCGGGGTCAATGAAAGCTAATTTTAAAGGAGATAAAATAGCAGTTTGTCTATACATCGCACAGAGAGTAGAATTGTTTGATTTTGATAATGGAAACGGCACAGTTAAAAACATTAAAAGGCTTCAGACTACAGGCTTGACCTTTGGCTTAGAGTTCTCATCATCAAATAACCATTTATATGTTGTTGATAGAGATAAAGTCTTATTGCAGTATGATTTAACTTCAAATGATGAAACTTCTATAAACTCATCAAGAAAAATAATCCATAATTTTCCACCAGATATTGCATATAAGCTGCAAATTGGATTAGATAATAGAATATATGTCGCCAATTCTGGAAAGCAAAAAATTGGTGTAATCAATAAACCTAATCTGAATGATACATTTTGTGAATTTAGAATAAACAGTTTTAATTTATCGCCTAAGCAATCATTGTATGGTCTTCCCGACTTTGTAACTTCTTTTTTTAACCAACCTTCGATTAATTTTAAGTATATTATTGATTGTAAGACAAATGGAGGAGTTTTTATAGGGTATGATACTATTAATGGAACTCTCTACAAATGGTATTTTTCAAAAGGGAATAAGAAAGATAGTCTAATAGGTAAAAATCCAAGCTATTTATTTACTGACACTGGCAATTATGCAGTAACTTTTATTGCTTCAAATTCTAATCGTTCAGACACAGTAACAAAGGAAATATTCATACATCCGGCATATACTCTTGATTTAGGGCAAGATACTACTATTTGCTCAACCCCATTTATTTTAGAAGCTGGTGAAGGCCAGTTTTGCTACATATGGCAGGATAGCAGCAGCAATCCTGCCTTTGAGGTTAATTCAACAGGAACTTATTCGGTAAAAGTGGTTACACAGAATTTTTGTACACAATTTGACACCATTAATGTAGTAGTTGCAACCGCACCCTTAAAACCAACAATTACAAGGAATAAAGATACCTTGTTTTCGACTGCGGCAGCTAATTATCAATGGTATTATAATAATTCTCCGATTAATGGTGCAGCACAAAAAAAACATATTCTCACCGCAAATGGAATTTACAAAGTTGAAATTACAGACAGTAACGGCTGTACAGCAATTTCTGATACCATCAATATAATCAATTTAGGATACAGTAAAGTTCAGGCTAGCAAGATGTTTTCCATATATCCAAACTCTACTAAGGATAAAGTTTATATCACCAAGCCTTTCGGCGTAGGCAATTATGGTGTTGAGATAATTGATTTACAAGGCAGAAAATATTTAACAAGGCAACAACTTACAGGAAATACTGAAGAAGTAGATTTACAGGCGATTGCAGCAGGGGTTTATTTAGTAAACATTATTATTAACAACCAAATTATTGAAACCCAAAAATTAATCAAAATATAAATTAAAACCTTTACTATGAATTTAATCAGAACTATGGCATTGCTGCTATGGGTGGCATTGCTTTGTCCTTTCGCAAATGGGCAAATTACCTGCGGGTTTGATGAAGACCAAGACTCGCTATTGGCTCAGGACAGTATGTATAAGTGGAAATACCATGAACATGCCAACTATGTAAACTGGTACCGCCAAAATTACAACCTTACGCAAACCTACCAGCAAACGGGCAGCGGAACAGCAGCGTTAACTACCTGCAATAGAGCTATTTTTATTGTGCCCGTGGTATTTCACGTAATGTACGACCCCTCGGTGCCAGCCACTAATGTGTCCGATTCCATTATTGAAGCGCAGTTAGACATGATGAATAAAGCATTTGCCAACCAGTTGGGTTCTACGCATCCAAACGCGGTGAATACAGAAATTCAGTTTTGCCTTGCGCAAAAAAGACCAAACGGAACCAGTTTTAGCGGTATTAACCGTGTTTCATATACAGGAAGCCATAATAAGCCTTCGGGAGCGCAAAAGGCAGGAGTTGCCGCAGCTATTTATTATGACCGCGAGCGCTATGTAAATATATGGATTGTTAAGGATATTAAAGACGCAAACGGTATCTCTACAAATATTGCCGGGTACAGCAATGTAAGCTATCAAGCGGGTATTGATGGAATTGTAATTCGTTATGACTTTATGGGCGATTATGCCGGATGTAACAGTTGCTTTAACAGCGCCAGCGGTGGAAGGGTTTTGGCACATGAGATGGGGCATTTTTTAGGGCTGTTCCATACATTCCAGGGTAATAACTGTTCAAACAGTGGCATTGATAGTACCGATTGCGATAGAAAAGGAGATTTATGCTGCGATACACGTCCATGCTTCGAGCAATTTGATTGCCCTACCGGCACAACTCAGCCCGACTGTCCAAATCTACCTTTCTATGCCGGGCAAGACGATAACCGCAATAATATAATGAGCTATGCCGACCAACCTTGCCAGAATAATTTCACCCTAAACCAGACTCAAATAATGCAGGCCGTGCTAATGGGCAAACGGCAAGGATTAATTGAAACAAAGAACCTCAATCATTTGGCATTATCATGCTGCCACCGGAGTGCTTGGTTTAATGCCAGTAATACATTTATGTGTAATCCCAGTACCGTAAAATTTTCAGCTGTAAAGCAGACAGGTGTTACTTACAGATGGTTAATAGCATTGGGTGGTAACATAGTTATGGATACCACTTTAAGTGTGGATAGCTTCAATTTTTTTGTAAGTACTCAAGGAATTTACGATGTACTATTGGAGGTATCCGATTCAACAGGAGTTATTTCACTTCCACGTCAAGGGTTTTTAGAATATGCCGACTGTGGAAATAACCTTGCCAGTACACAAGGGAACTGGTATTTTGGGAGATATGCAGGATTAAGGTTTACAACTGTAGGGCCAGTTAAGGATTTATCAGCTGCTATTGCCTCTCCACCTACTATTTATTGCGGTGAAGGGTCTGTATCACATAGTGATAATAACGGGCAATTAATATTTTATGGGGGAGGTGATTCATTGGAAACAAACCCTTATTTTAGGATATACAAGGATAGTATTGGGTTTAACCATATTGAAGTAAATAAAGACAATCTGTTAACAGGACATACAAGTTCTGCACAAGGGGGCATCGTAATACCATTTGATGGAAATACTAATAAATTTTATTTAATTGTTACTGGCGGCGCATACCAGCAGTCTTTAAATGAAACCGTTACAACAGGCGCTCGTTATTCCATAATTGACAGAACTAAACCCAACATCGTGGATACACCAAATGTTAACATACCTATCCTTCCTCCCGCAGGGGCTGACGACAATACGGATGGAGCAGTTTATTGCGGTGAATTTATTACTGCTATACCGAGGTGTGGTGGTGGTCATTGGCTAATACTTAAATACATAGGAACCGGTTCATACAGTAATAAAATTTTAGTGTATTTGGTTACGGACTCAACAATTACATTCCATAGTAGTGCGGCTGCCAGTATAAATGACCAATATTTCGGCCAATTGAAAGCATCACCAGATGGTAACTTTGTAGCCGCACCGGGGTACATTTTCAGGTTTAATCCAAATACAGGAATATTGATATTATTTCGTGAATACCAGACTGACCCATACAATCAACAATATTATGGTTGTTCGTTTAGCCCCAATTCAAAAGTATTATATGTAACTGAGGCTGATTATAATAATTTTTCTTTTAAACTGATACAATTTGATTTGTTAAGCACTAATGACAGCCTTTCAAGAAGAGAAATTGATGTTGAAGATAATTTTTACTTTTTTCAGTCTTTACAATTAGCCCCAGACAATAGAATTTACATGGCACGGGCAGGCGTTCCACAGGTTGCAGTAATCAATTTCCCGGATAATTTGAATAGCCAATCAAACTCAAATAACTGTAGTTTTGAACTAAACGGCCCTGAATTACAAAATAGCAACGGTCAAGGCGGAACATGTGTAAGCGGCTTGCCAAATATGATGGATGCCTTATCTCCCGGCCAGTTTACATTAGACTTTTACCACATTGACAGCAATTGTAGAACGGTTAAATTCTTTCCGAATAAATTTTGCGACACCGTAGTTAAATGGTTTTTCGGTGACGGTGATAGTTCCACAAGCCAGTTTCCTGAACACACTTATGCTGTAAGTGATAGCTTTACAGTTAGAATGGAAATGTCGGGCGGGGCGTTTGTACAGAAGAGAATTAAAATCGGTTTGGATAATCCTATAATTGCTGGTGATAGCTTTGTATCCTGCAATGCAAGCACACAGCATGTTTATTCAATCAGTAACTTAAACGATAGGTTACATTATACCTGGGCAAAAAATGGTACATCAATTCTTGATGTAGATAATTTTTACAATGCTAATGTGACTATCAGCGGGTTGAGCAACCAACTCACCGTAGAAGCAGCCGACCCAAGAACAGGTTGCAAGGCGTATGACACACTTGTGGTTGTAAGAGGCGCTACGCCTGCAAGCGATACGTTGTGGGCGGATTCACTTCCATGCATCGAAAGCAGCCAAGTAACCTTAAGAGGCCATAAATATGCTAACACAGCTTACCAATGGTATTACAGCAAAGACTCAGTTAACTGGACAGCTATTTCCGGTGCAACCGCAGATACTCTGACAACAACACTTGGCCATGACAGCGCATATTTTAAGCGCTATATCTCAAATTTTGGCTGTGCTGCATACTCTAATGTTGCAAAACTAAAACCGCAGATTTATATCAGCAGGCAGCCGGAAAACTACGTTGCTTGCCACGGTAACACTATTTATTATGATATTGAGGTAGGAAACCCGCTTGGAGCCTCCATTTCTTACGCATGGCAGGGTATTAACCTGCAAGGGAATTGGGCTACCATTGCCACAACACCTTACCTGACAAATGGCACAACACCTGCACCGGGGGACACTATTATATTCAGGTGTCTTATTATAACTCCATGTGATACTATATACTCCGATACTGTATATGCCGTGTCTGAGCCGAGGCCGGATTTCTTAATCCACCCTCAAACTCAAACTGTAAACGAGGAAAGCAATGCTATATTTATTGCAAAAGGCAATGCAATAAAAGAACAGTCTTATCAATGGTTTTACAGCTGGAATAACGGTGCAAATTGGGATTCAATTCCAGGTGAACACAATGACACGCTGGCAATAAACAATGTGTCCATGTGTAACGATAATTTCCAGTATGCGGCAGTTGTTTACAATTCCTGCTCGTATCTTTTCGGAAGTGAATCAAGTGATGCAGCTACCCTTAGCGTAAACAAAACGCGGTTTGCTGACTTATGGTGGAGGGACAATTTATGGGATGGTGGGGTTGAGCCAACCATAGACAGTAACGGCATTTGGTATAGCCCAGACCTTTGGGTACGGCGCAATGCAGACGGGGATACAAACCACCAAAACCCGGATTATGATACCGCCACTTCTAATTATATTTATTATAGAATTAAAAACAGGGGCACAGATACCAGCAAAGGCGGTGAATTGTATTTGTACTGGAGTAAAACGGGATTTGGAGAACGCTGGCCGATTGACTGGACTTCCAATTCCTCAAATGTATATGTAAATCCATGTG
>DASPJH010000449.1:0-2017 GCA_035628715.1 Bacteroidia bacterium | reverse complement strand
CTTTTATTGGGGTAATACAAAATTAAACAGACACAATAATTTATCATCACAACAACTAAATTAGTCCTAACAATAGGGGGTTAAACCGTTGATGCTCTAGTGACATCAACTTCTGAATTTACCCCCGACCCCTGAAGGGGCCAACCAGGCAGACTACCAATAACGAACGCCGGTGGAACGTTGAGGTAGCTACCTGGCGAAAGTCCCTTTCAGAGCTTGCACTGAGCCTGCCGAAGTGGAATTTAGGGGTTAGCCTGGTAGAGTTTATCCACGCCGGGAGAAGATTCCTGCGGAATGACAGGGTGGGGAGTTGGCTGTAACCGTTGGTGATCTAGTGACATCAACTTTATAAATTAAAACCAAAACATTCGGCCGGTAAAAAACATTTACTTAATTCTATAAATTCACTATTCTGTAAATCCCGATTCAGACAGATGCACCAAAAAACAATACACACGCTGATTGACGAAAACCCTTCACGGGCGTTATTACTGGATGAGTGGGGCATAGACTACCGCCTTTTGGGTGATAAAACACTGGAGCAGGTTTGCGCCCAGCTGCAACTGGACCCGGCATTGCTGCAAACCAAGCTGGCATCGCTGGGTACGCAGGTGTACAGCATTGACTTCAACCTGGTTTCTGTCCCCTTTTTAATAGAATACCTGGTAAACACTCATCACGATTACGCCAAGGCCAAACTGCCTGCCATACGCAGGGTAATTACCACTATTGCTCGTGAGGATGAAACCCACCGCGAACTGGAGAAAACCTACCGTAAATTCAGCAACCAGATGCGCAAACACATTATACTGGAAGAAGAAGTTGTATTTCCTTTTATACTGAACCTGCAGAAACTGGCTGAAAACTTTGAAAAAGACGGGGCGGCTTCCCTCCTTTCCAGGTACAGCACGGAGATACTTTGCCATAACCACGAACACGATGAGGACGAGATGCACGAACTGCGTATGCTGACCGGCAATTTCCGCATTAAGAAGTCGGACAGCCTTAACTACCGTATCGTAATGCACGAGCTGCTGCAATTACAGTTTGATATGGAGCAGCACGCCAAAATAGAGGAAAATGTATTGTTTAAAAAAGCAGGACAGATGGAGGAGGCGCTGCGCAAGAAGCTGAGGAGCTAGTTTTTATACATCTTCTCGGTGATTAGTTCGCCGCTTTTTAGCTGGATGTTAAAAATGTAGGTAGCTGGTTTTAGTGCGGCTATATCCACCCGTTCGCCGGTGCCGTGCAGCGCCAGTTTACCGTTTGCCGTCCAAACCGACCACGAGGTTATTTCTTCTTTTGACTGAATGGTAACTATATCCCGGGCTGGATTGGGATAAATGGTTACCGGGGGGGCATCCATTTCAGGGGTGCTTAAAGGAAAACCTGAAAGCTCCATGTCGTCAATAATTAAGTAATTGCCCGGCCAGGGTTTGTCCTTCAGGCTGGTGATAAAAACCGCAATACAGGTATCCGGCTTGTCGGGTTTCAGGTAGGTGATGTTTATGGTCTGCTTCTTAAATGTCGCAGTGCTGTCAATAAAGAAAACAGGCGCAATACCTACGGTATCGCGGCGTTTTAGCAGGGTGTTGTACTTAGTAAGTACCAGCAGGGCAACGGCAGTATCGCGAAGGTTGTGCTGGTAATAAAAGCTGAAGGTGGACGGCCTCCATCGGTAATGCATACCGGGTGCTTCGTAATTAAGCCCGCAGGCAAGGATGCATTTTAATGTATCCTGCGATAAAGGGTCTATGCGGGTTTCCAGCTTTGCGCTCCAGTTGCCGGTGCGTGCATCCTCGTGCGGATAGCAGGTTTCCACCGCCCCGGTAAAGGCGAATGCATTGGTGCTTATCCAGCCGTCGGGCTCAATGTATTCCTCGCGAAAGCTCCAGTTTTCAAAGCCGCTGTTGGGCAGCTGCTGGGCATAGGCAGATACAACCGTAAAAAGGCAGGTAAACATAAATCCTATCTTCATAAGTGTAAATATACCAGGATTTGAAGAAACTGGTATAAA
>DASPJH010000448.1:0-4238 GCA_035628715.1 Bacteroidia bacterium | reverse complement strand
GTGAAACCAAGAAAAAAGCTAAGATTGATTCGAAATTCATTAAAAGGGATTTTAAAACTCAAAAGTCATTTGACAACTATTTCTCGGTTGATTTGCCGGGAAAAATGTATGAGCTAACCGGGTTTGGGCCTTCGCGCAGCTATTTCCATCCTGACATGGCCAATGGGGCTTATTATACAGTAACTCGTATCAAAACCTTTAACCGTGACCTTGAACAGTCGGTAGACGATGTGCTGCGGGATATTGACAGTATGCTGTATGAGAATATTCCCGGTAACATTAAAAAGCAAAAAGCCTTTGATGAAAAGGGTGTAAAAGGAATTGATATTACTACCCAGATAAACAAGGGTGATATACACCGGTATAAAATAATCGTAACCCAGGATGAGATATTTGTGTTTAAGCTGGGTGGCATTGGCGATTTTGCCAGGGAAAAAGAAGCCGATAAATTCTTCAAATCTGTAAAAGTTAATACGCCTTCAAAAACCAACTGGATGGACTTTAGCAGTCCTGATGGGTCATTCACTATTCAGCTGCCGCACATGCCGCTGTTTTATGGTGACACTTCCCTGTTGGGCGTTTACTACAACCCTGAGCCGTTTACCGCAGTGGATTTTAACAACGGCAATATTTACAGCGTAAACAAATCCAGCATTTTCACTTCGGGAGGCATTACCGTTTCAGATTCTATACTGCTGGAAAATGCGATTTTTGAATTCAGCGAAAAAAACTACTGGGATGAACTAAGCCGATCAGTAAGCAAAGAAGGTGATTCTTACATTGTGGATGCCACCTATAAAATAGATGAAACCTTTAAATCACAGGTACGTTACCAGCTTCGCAAAGGGCTGTTGTATATACTGTCTGTGAAATATAAGAACGATAACCCTGACGGCGACCGTTTTGTGGGCTCCCTGCGTTTTGCAGCCCCTCCCGTTGTTGCGTATGAAACACATACAGATACCCTGATGCATTTTACGGTAACAACTACCGACCAGAAAATGGCGCTGGATAAACTTATCCGCAAGCTCAGCCGCTTTAAGTCGAAAGATAAGCCTTACAAAACACTTTATGAAAGCCGCACCTTCCTGGAAAGCCTTAAAGCTGATGAAGCTGTTACTGTTGCTTATACCCGTTATGGAAAATACGTTCGCTTTAAAGACAGCGCTTCATACTGGAGTGATGGAATAAGCAATCTTAATCCTGACAGCACCAGAATTGTGCTGGTTAATAAAATGTATAAAAAGGACGGCTTTGATGTGCTGGACCTTGAATACACCGATACTGGTTGCAGCCATGTTACCAAGCTGCGCAAAATGCTGCGCAACGGCGTTTCGTACAGCCTGGAGTGTGTGTATGACCGCAATACAGGTTTAGGTGAATTTTGCTCTAAGTTTTATGAAACCTTTAAGCCTAAGGATACTGTAATAGGTGCGAACATTTTTGGCGAAAATGCCCAACTGATTGTTAAGGACCTGCTAAGCCCTGACAGTGCCACCCGTGCCGAAGCGCGTGAAATGATGAATAACGCCAAAGTAAAAGAGGGCGATTTTAAAGTGTGGACGGCTGTAATTGATACCATGCAGCAGGAAGGCAATGCGAATTACTTTAACTATAAATCCAGGTTTATAGAAAAACTGTGGGAGGTTAAAGGACCTGAAGCCGTTACCTACCTGAAAAACCTGTATGAAAAGGCAGGAGATACCACCACATTCCAGCTTTCGGCCCTTAAAACGCTGATCAATATGGAAACGGCAGAGTCTTATAAAGCATTTAAAGAATTGTTGCTGAAAGAGACTCCGCTGGGCGACCAGTACGAGATAAACTCATTATTTTATAATATCGATGATAGTCTTGAGCTGACCCAAACCCTGTACCCTGAATTGCTTACCAGGCTGTTTACACTGGATGAGTACAGGGAAAAGGTGGTAAAAGTGCTCGCGATACTGGTAGATAGTAGCAAAGTAAAGCCCGATGTTTATAAGGAATTTACGCCTACCCTTATCACCGAAGCTAAAAATGAGCTGAAACGCCTGACCGCTGAGGAGGTAGAAAAGGACGAAGAAGGCAATTCTTACGACAACTATTATTATGGCGATTATAGCTATGATTACGGCTATGCTTACGGAAATTACCTGGGCAACCTGTCTATTTTACTGATGCCTTCATACAGCGATAAAAATGTAAAGACAATTTACGATAAGCTGCTGCAAAGCAAAGACCTGGGGGTGCGCACAAGTACTGCCATGCGGCTGGCTAAAAACAACCAGCCGGTGGTGGATAGCGTTTGGTCCAGCATTGCCAAAAAACGCTCAAACCGTATTGACCTGTATGACGAGCTGGAAAAAGCTAAAATGCTGGATAAGTTCCCTAAAGAGTATATGAAGCAGGATTCTATGGCTATTGCCATGGTATGGAACTCTGTTAACGGAAACTACAACCCTGTAGACACCATTGTACTGGTAGAAAAAAGGTATGTGGAACACGAAGGCAATAAAGGGTATGCTTTCTTATATAAATACCGCAGCAAGAACAGTGAGACCTGGCGCCTTGCCATGGCCGGGCTTCAACCCGCCGACACCAACACGGTGAATACTTCTTATCGTTTCTGGCGCACTAGCGACAGACAGAAAGTAAACGAAAAAGTAAGTTTGGAGAAGCAGTTTACCGTAATGATTAAAGAAGAAATGCTGAGCCATGCGATGGGATACAATTTATACGGAAACTATGACTGGAGCGACAGCTATGATGAAGGCTATTACGAGGAGGCTGAATATTATGAGGGGGATTATTAATTACCTGATTGTATAATTAAAAGTGCCGCTTCTTTCCCGGAGCGGCATTTTTGTTTTGAGGCTGATTATTAGGATGAACGGTTGATCGACTACTTTTGCGACATGGACATTACACAAAACCTTAACAGGTTGGGCTTAACTCTGCCGGAAATATCAACGCCTGGCGGGAATTATGTGTCGGTAAACGTAAGGGGAGCCATGGCCTTTGTAGCCATTCAATTTCCTATTGTAAACGGAACGTACTATTACCAGGGAAGGCTGGGCGATACTATTTCTACTGAAGACGGCTATAAGGCCATGCAGCTAAGCGCCCTTAATGTAATAGCCCAGGTGGAAAAGAAACTAGGTTTTGATAAAGTATTAGGTTTAAACCATATAGATGCTTATTACCAGGCAGGCACTAATTGGGACGACGGGCCTGTTGTTGTTAATGGAGCATCAGACCTGTTTGTGAATGTGCTGGGAGAAAAGGGAACGCACACCCGGGCCATATTTGGGGTGGATAAGCTGCCCAGGAACTTTTGCGCAGGACTTACGGCGTCTTTCGCCCTGAAGGGGTAAGCGGTTATACTCTCAGCCCTGCCTCAATATAATCCATCAGCGAGTGAATTACTTTAATATGGATTTCCTGGGCACGATCGGCGTATTTGCTGTGCGGGGCGCGAATCTCAACGTCTACCAGGGCAGCCATCTGGCCACCGTCTTTACCGGTAAGGCCAATAATAACCATACCCTTTTCACGGGCGGCTTCAACAGCATTTATCACATTTTTTGAATTACCACTCGTGCTGATGGCCAGCAACACATCACCCTCATTGCCCAATGCCTGCACATAACGGGAAAACACAAACTCATATCCGTAATCATTGGCTACGCAGGAAATATGCGAAGGGTCGGAAATGGATACAGCGGCAATAGGCTGGCGGTTATCCTTAAAACGGCCGGTAAGCTCTTCAGCAAAATGCATGGCATCACACATGCTGCCACCGTTTCCACACGATATGATTTTTTTACCGTGCTTCAAAGCCGTTACCATAGCTTCACCGGCGCGGCCCACGCGGTTTATATTATCATCGTCGCTTAAAAAGTTTTGTAAAACCTGGTAAGCTTCTAAAAAATTCTTCCGTATTACGCTGGTATCCATCTGTTATGCTTTTAGCTGTTGGTCATTCGCCTTTCGCCTGCAAAAATAGGCTAAGAGTCAAAGGCCGAAAGCAAATGGCCTACAATTATTTTTTGCCCTCCTTAATGCCCATGCGTTTATTGAATAAAGCCTTAGCATCGTCCAGAAACTTCGTAAAGGCTTTCACATCATAATTAGTGCCAATTGGTTCTGCAAGCAGTTCCTCATTGTTATCCAGCAACACATAATTTGGTTGGGCATTGCTGCCAAAATAGCAAATCTGTATGTCCGCATTAATACGACCGATGGTTTTCTTCACC
>DASPJH010000447.1:0-2403 GCA_035628715.1 Bacteroidia bacterium | reverse complement strand
TTTATATAATAAAGAAGCTTTAGGTATCCGCGCACCGGTTACATACCAATAGTTATTTTTTGAGTATTATTCTGCTATCCGGGTCATTAATTTCAACTGCCTGAACTTTCAATAACTTCTATCGCTGAAAGCATTCATTTTTAAACTAAGAGGCACACCGGCACACCAAACCGGGCAGGAAAATTATAGGAAACTCTTTTACTATACGGAGAAGGTGGTTTGGTCAGGTGTTGATAAAACTGACTCAAAAATTACTAATTTTATCACTTTGATAACCTGCGATTTACATTTTTTTATACAAAAATCTTAAAGGGAGACACGCCATTTAAGTGACATTTTGATAAAAAAATTGCTCCTTTACATTTGGTTTTATACAACAGTTAAATATTTAACGCTACTATGACTAGACTACTACAAACTGGTGGTCCCGGAATTCTCCGCGGACTCCCGGGAAGATTGTCGGCTTCCCGGACAATGAGAAAGCTCACGCTTTCATTAACCTTCCTCTTATTCACTTTCAGCGCTTTTTCGCAACTCAGTGGTGTAAAAACTATTGACCCTGCGGGAAGTGGCCCTAACAACTACGCGTCCTTTACAGCAGCAGTTAGCGCATTGACTTCATCAGGCGTTAACGGACCTGTACTTTTCCAGGTTGCAGCAGGCACTTACAACCAGCAGGTAGACATTCCTGCCATTTCAGGTGCCAATGCCACAAACACTATTACATTTGATGGTGGTTTCGGTAATGCTGACACTCGCATTCTTGCCTACACAGCTACAAGCACAACCAATGCTTTTGTTGTAAGGTTTAACAATGCCAGTTATGTAACATTTAAAAACATTACCATTAAAAACAACGGTACAGGCACCGGAAACGGTGTAACATTTTATAGCGGTGCAAACAACTGCGCTATTATACGATGTAACGTTCTGGTTGATTCAACATCAACAAGCTCAAACTTTAAGGCCATCCACTGGACCGGGTCTACAAGTGTGACAGATGGTGGTGACTGCGGTGGTACCAACGCATCAGGCTTCGGAATTGTTATTGACAGTTGCGAGGTAGTAGGCGGTTATTTTAACTTCTATGCTTCATCAGGCTATCACAACTCTTCGTTACCGCACTCAATGTTTGTGCGGGCAAACAGGTTTCGTAAAGCCTATTCACGTGCTTTTGGTATTGCCAGCGTTCGCGGTTACCAAATCAATTACAACTATATCGACATGTCTACCTCCAATAACGGCAGCTACGGTATGTGGCACTGTAATGGCGGAACAAGTGGTGCTCAGGCCTATGAAATTATAGGTAATACCTGGGTTAACTGCGGTCAGGCCGGTATTGTTACCAACTCACGGAACAACGGTGGCGCACGTTCTAAAATATGGAACAACGTTTTCCTGGGAACATGGAGAAGTGCCAGCGCACAAGCTATTCAGCTGAACCATGATGCCAATAACGATATATGGGGAAATACCATTATCATGCAAAATGCACTGAACACCAATGGTGCCGGTATATATTTTGGCTCAAGCGGATACCTGAGCGACCTGCAGAATAATAACATCCTGCTTACTGACCCTGCCAGCCAGGGCCTGGCAGTAAATGCTCCGTCAGGATCCGTTGCCGGTTCAGATTATAACAACTTTTATAAAGTAAACAGCGGTCCCGGCCAGTTCCTGGTAGTTATGAACGGAACCCAGCTTACCAAAAACAACTTCAGGGGCTTTTCAGGTTTTGATGCACACTCATACAGTGAAGACCCTATCCTGGTATCTGCAACAAACGTAAGGCCTTTATCAGCGTGTTTGCGCGGAAACTACCAATCAGCCAATAGCGTGGATATTTACGGCACAAGCAGGCTTAACCCTCCTACTGTTGGTGCTGCTGAAAGCGCCGGTGGTTTTGGATTGGATGTGGCAACAGATGCGTTTCTTAAGCCCGTTTTCCCTATCCCGTCAGGTAATAACGATGTGGAAGTAGTAATTAAAAACAAAGGTACCAACACTATTACTTCTCTGGATATAAATGTTCAGTTGGGCAGCGTTACGCGCACCATTAACTGGACAGGTAGCTTAGCTGCGTGCGACGATACCACTATTTTATTTACAGGATCTAACCAGTTGAGCATAGGCCCCGGCCAGAACACCATAAAGGCCTGGGTATCTAACCCTAACAACGACACAGACGAGAACCACTCTAACGACACTATTTCACAAGGTTTCTGTGCCCCGTTTGCGGCAGGTACTTATACAATTGACCCTGCAGGTTCAGGTCCTAACAATTATACAACTATTAAGCAAGTTACCGAAATAATGAACTGTGGCGGTATAGCCGGCCCGGTTACGTTTAACCTTGCTGCCACAACCTTTAATGAAACAATTGACCTGCTTTTTGTTAAAGGT
>DASPJH010000446.1:0-6431 GCA_035628715.1 Bacteroidia bacterium | reverse complement strand
TGTAAGCGATGACGATAATACCGTGGCCCACACCAGCAATGCATTTAACCACGGTACGCACGTGGCCGGTTGCGCAGGTGCTGTGTCTGACAACAATACCGGTATCGCTTCCATAGGATATAATATTTCTCTGATAGCCGTTAAGTGTGTTCCCAATTCACAATCCAACGTTAATCTGTTGCCGAACGGGTACGAAGGAATTGCCTATGCCGCCAGTGCCGGAGCTGATATAATTAACTGTTCATGGAGCGGTGGTGGTTTTTCGCAAACGGCTGAAAATGTAGTTGAAGACGCCATTGACAAAGGCAGCCTGATAGTTGGGGCCGCCAGTAACGACGGTTTAAACCAGACACGCTACCCCGCAGCATTTGCCGGTGTGATAGCTGTAGCCAGCACCGAATCCAACGATACTAAATCGGGCTTTTCCAACTACGGTAGTTGGGTTGATGTTTGCGCACCCGGCGCCAGCATTAACAGTACGCTTAGCCCTAACACGTATGGCGTGCAAAGCGGTACATCCATGGCTGCACCCATTGTAGCCGGCCTTTTAGGGTTAATGAAATCGTTAAACCCCAACCTTACCAATGCACAACTGGAGCAATGCCTGCTGGATAACACCGATGATATAAGCGCATTGAACGCTGCCTATGCAGGACGGATAGGAAGGGGTCGCATAAATGCCCAAAAAGCCATGCAGTGCGTGGCCCAAACACTGGCAGCAGCTCCCGATGCCCGCATTTCGTCCGATGTTAATATAGTATGCCCAAACAACCCGGTGCAGTATTATGCCGGTTCAGCCAAGGGCACTGCTACTGCCTACAAGTGGTATTTCCAGGGCGGCACACCATCCACCTCAACCCTTCCCAATCCGGTAGTCACTTACGCTGCCAAAGGCAAATATGATGTAACACTGGTGCTTACCAACAGCAGCGGCAAAGACTCTCTAACAATAAACGACTATATGGAGGCTGCCGCACAGGGCCGCCAGGTGGTATTTATCCGTAATTTTGAATCGGGCTCACTGATTGATAATGGTTTTACCATTGAAAACCCCGATAATTCCAAAACCTGGGAAATTATAAATGCCGTTGGCAATAACGGCAGCACTAAATCTGCCCGTATGGGTTTTTACAACTACCCGGCCATTGGTGAGCGCGACGCCCTGGTGACCCCTGTGATTGACCTGAGTACCAACGCCGAGGCATTGCTTGAAATGCGTCACGCTTACCGCCGCCAGAATAACAATGGGGAGGATTCGCTTATTATTTATGTAAGTACCGATGGTGGGGCTACCTTTCCTCACAGGGTAGCAGCATTTTCTGAAAGCGGCAGTAATACATTTGCCACCAACAGCAATATTGCCACATCGTTTAATCCTACTACCCCTAACGACTGGTGCTACCAGACACTTTCAGGCGCATCCTGTATAGCGGTTGATTTGAATGATTTTTATGGGGAATCAAACGTCAGAATAAAGCTGGAAGCCTATAACGGCTCTGGCAACAACCTGTATATTGATGATATAAAAATTACGGCTAACTGTGCTGCCTATAACGATAAAAAGCCAAAATCGGCATTTAAAAGCGACAACACGGCATTTTGCGGACAGAAAAAGGTGCAGTTTACCAACAGCACCGAGTACTTTCCAACCAGCTATCAATGGGTTTTTGAGGGAGGCACTCCTGCTGCTTCAACAGACCGTCATCCTGAGGTTACCTACACTACCGCAGGCGAGTGGGATATAACTCTGATTACCGGCAACGGTTTTGGTTACGATACTCTGGTGATAAACGATTACATTGTGTCTTTACCGGCTCCCATAATTACAGTGAATGCCGCCAAAACCACTCTTTGTAAAGGGGAAACTATTGCTATTACTGCTGATGGGGCGGTTTCTTATACCTGGGGCCCAACGTTTGGGTTTGTGAGCGTTGATGAGGATAGCCTGGTAGTGAATCCACCTACCAGCATTACTTACAATGTTACCGGTAAGGGTGCTAATGGCTGCGAAAGTACCACATCCGTTTATATCAAGGTTTTACCGCTTCCCGGCCCGGTAGCTATCAGCCGCGTGGGCGACAGCTTATACGCTACGAATGCCAACCCCGGCTGGACAGTGCAATGGCTGCATAACGGACTGCCAATAAACGGAGCCGAAACGGTTCAGCATAAGCCATCGCTGCAGGGTAATTACGCTCTGAAGGTTACAGACTCGCTGGGTTGCTCATCCACTTCGGGCAATTATTTGTATATGCCTTTTGGTATTAACACTCCGGCTGAAGAGCGCATCATCGTATACCCCAACCCGGCTTCAGAAGTGTTGTATGTGGTTAACGAAACCCCTTTCCACGATTTAACTGCCCGGGTTATTAATTCCATCGGGCAGGTGGTTGCGGAAACCCAGCTTACCGGTAATCTGAGCCCGGTAGATATTTCTTCCCTGGCACCGGGTATTTATTACATTAAAATATCCAACCCTAAGGGGGATGTAACCAAGAAGATAATTGTAAACAGGCAATGATAAAGCTGGCCCCCGCTCTGCTTTTATTCTTTACAGCGATAATTCAGCAGGCAGCAGGACAAACCCTTGACAGTAATTATCTCGACGGTGAGATTTACGTGAAATACCGCGATGATTTTCCCGTGGACTTTTCCAGAGAATTTGCTGAGCCACAAGCATTGCCGGGTTTGGACGTAAACAAGGTAAATGAATATGGCATTGTGAAGGCCCGTTTTTCGTTCAATAAAACCACCAGCATCAAGCTGCAAAAAACCGTAAGGTTAAAATTTATTCAAGTAAATAAAATAAATGAGCTGGTTGAATATTTTTCGGGCTTACAGTTTGTGGAGTATGCGGAGAAGATACCGGCCGTTTACCCAACCTATACACCCAATGATTTAGGCACAAATAGTGTAACTAATCAATGGCATTTATATAAAATAAAGGCCCGCGAAGCCTGGGATTATTCAAAAGGCGATACAAATATTAAAGTAGCCGTTGTAGACCAGGAATTTGATATTAATCATCCCGATTTAATTAATAACGTATGGACTAATCATGCTGAAATACCTAACAATGGCGTTGATGATGATTTTAATGGATATGTAGATGATATACACGGCTGGGATGTAGCAGATAATGATAATAATGTAATTTGTAATACAAACCCTAATCTTAATCATGGTACGCCATGTGTGGGTTTGGTTGCTGCGACAACAGATAATAACAATGGTATTTCTGCAATCGGCTATAATGTTAAATTCTTACCGATAAAGGTTTGTTATAACGGGCAGTCTACAAAAGTGTCTGGATTTGCTTATGAGGGAATTACCAAAGCCGCAGATTTTGGCGCCGATGTAATAAGTTGTTCGTTTGGAAGCAGCAACTTTTCCCAAACTAATCAATCAGTTATTGATTATGCTAACTCCAAAAAATGTATTGTAGTTGCCTCAGCAGGTAATGACAATGTTCAAACCGCGCATTACCCGGCCGGGTATAATAACGTAATTGCGGTTGCAGCATCAGATATTAATGATAGTAAAGCCTCATTTTCAAATTACGGTTCATGGATTGATGTATCATCACCAGGTGTAGAATGCAAAACCACCAACCAGGAATATTCCTATGTTTCATTCTCAGGCACAAGTGCGGCTTGCCCATTGGCTGCAGGTCTTCTTGGCCTTATGAAAAGTCATTATCCACAAATTTCTAACGATGATTTATTAAAATGTTTTATCAATTCTACAGACAATATCGACAACTTAAATTCAACTCATCAATGGCTTTTGGGTACTGGGCGGATTAATGCTGAAAAATCCATGAAGTGCATAGATTCTGTAAAGAAAGCTCCACCAAAAATATTTATTTCAGATGGTGGTTATTATTGCCCGGGAAGGATTATCCAATTAACAGCTACTTCATTAAATAAAAACCTTGATAGCATAAGGTGGATAGCACCTGGTGCTAATTATATTGACAAAAATGGCTTTAGCGTGCAGCTATCTTATAATAAGGATTCGATTTATGATATCATTGCACTCGGATACAATAAATACGGGAAAGATTCAATTTATTTAAAGGATCATATTACTATTAATTCACTAATTCCTTCAACACTTTACTTTGAAGATTTTGAAACTCCGCAATCGCACACTAAATATAAAGTAGTTAATCCTGACGGAGATATCACGTGGGAAATAGCGAAAGCACCTACTTCGACAAATTTTAATAATAGCGCCTTTAAATTGAATTCATACCTGTATCCTGGAATAGGTCAACGTGATGCTCTTATTTCTCCCACATTTGATTTTACTTTGATAGAGAGTGCTAAACTAACCTTTCGTTTCGCATATGCTACAAAAGTGGGCATCAAAGCATTCGACAGTCTGATTGTATATGGGTCGATAGACAGTGGAAAGACATTCCCATACGCTTTGTTAGGAATAACAGGACATTCATTATCAACAACTTCAGTAATCTGGGGTCCTTTTACTCCCAATTCTAATGCAAATTGGTGTTCAGGTGCATTTTCTCGTTGTAGGAGCATCGTCCTGGACTCATTCAACGGTTATAAAAATGTTGTTTTTAAATTCGAATATTATGATGATAATGGTAACAACCTTTATATTGATGATATAAGCATTTTTGCTGGTTGTGATGGCATAATCACTACAAAACCATCTACCGGATTTGTTGCTGCAAACACAACCCGATGCCCCGGCGACACAGTAAAATTCAGTAATTTCAGCATGTACGGCCCGCGCACTTACCAATGGCATTTTCCCGGCGGAACGCCCGATACCTCAAGCCAGAAAAACCCCGAAATTATTTATAATACCCCCGGCATTTACGATGTAACTCTTATTGCTTCTAACTCTTTGGGCAGCGATACATTGACACTTAAAAATTATATCCGCTGCGTAGCTCCTCCAAATGTCATTGTTGGCGATACCCAAAAGTATGTTTGCCCGGGCGACAGCGTGGTGTTTACCGCTTCGGGAACAGACTCTATACAATGGTATAAGCATAACCTTAAACAAACGGTGTACGGTGAACGCATGTCCGACCGCCCAATTCAAAACACCCTATACTCGGTTAAGGCCATTTCGCCGGAGGGTTGCTATGACTCAACGGCAGTAACAGCCATTTATGTCCCATTGCCTCCACAGCCCATTATAATTCCCTATCCCGACTCATTAATGGGGCACCATCTTACCGGTAATTTTACTTACCAGTGGTACCTGAATGATACATTACTGCCTGGTAAAATCTCGAAGTATTACCGGCCTGTAAAGTCAGGTGATTACCGTGTCGAAATTATTGACTCAGCTGGCTGTACCAGCATCTCAGCAAGCACATATTTTACTTATACTCCCAAACCTTCACTATCTGTAAACGG
This sequence comes from Bacteroidia bacterium, assembly GCA_035628715.1. Lineage (GTDB taxonomy): Bacteria > Bacteroidota > Bacteroidia > UBA8524 > UBA8524 > SB11. The sequence goes on along the minus strand of DASPJH010000446.1, from coordinate 1,032 downwards.
GTTAAATAACCCGGGAATAAACATTTATCCCAACCCCTCGCAGGGCATTATTCATATTGAGGGTGATTTGCAGAATGCTAAATTCACCCTGTGCAACTCGTTGGGGCAAGTGGTGACGGAAGGGCGGCTGAGCGGCCGGCGTAGCACAATTGATGTAACCCCGCTGCTCCCAGGCATATATTTCCTGAAAATATCAAATTCTCAAGTGGATATGGTGAAGAAAGTGATCAGGGAATAAACCTGCCAAGAAGCTATGCAGCGAAACAAGCGAAATTCAACTCTTGGTATTTATGCGCCAACTAGTTGCCTGTATAGTTTTACTGCTGACTGTTATTACCGGAAGCTGCAAAAAGGATAAGGTATTTCATGTTAAGGGAAGGGTGCTGGATGGCTGTAATGGAACGCCTGTGGAAGGAGCAATATTGAATTTAAACGGCAGTGATGATCAGAAGGAATATTTATTTCCTGATATGTGCAAAGACGACAAAGTAGCGGCGAATGCAATTACTGATGCTAACGGTGAGTTCATAATCCGGTATGACGAAGTTTGTGAAGTGTGGTCTTTGGCTCTCGATATTTTTAAGAAGTCAGGTAATGCAAACTTACAGCAGCTGGTTTTATCAGTTCCGGTAAATAAAGATGTCGATTTAGGGGATTTGAATATACAAAACAGCATTTCCTGTGCTGTAAGTATTGCAACCGACACTTCCTACAGCGCTTCAGATATACTGGTGTTTAATATACGCCCTAAAGTGTCTTCCGGCCAGCGGGATTCCACGTTTAAATCTGTTTCAGGGCCATTTGCTGATAACCAGGTTGTTGATACTTTAATAATTCCGGCATCAGTATTAATATCGTCGGACTCTGCTGATGTTACTTATAAATGGTTATTAAAAAACGGTAGCAGGTTCATTAAACCTACTTTTCTTCCGCCCGGATCAAATATTCCGTCACCGGACGATCGCCCGCAAGTACATCAGGTTAAATCCTGCCTTCCCTGCAGTATTCGCCTTAACATTTCCCGCTAAAAAA
>DASPJH010000445.1:0-4700 GCA_035628715.1 Bacteroidia bacterium | reverse complement strand
CTGCGCAATAAGGTTTTTGCCAGCTCAAACCGGGTGCGGTAGCCCGATGATAACCGGCTCCAGGTAAGGTGTCGGTAGGGGCGAAGGCCCAGCCGGGCTATCATTATCTCGGCCCATAAGTGGTTGTTATCGCCTTTTATGCCGTAATAGGGCAGTACAAATTTCAGGTTATCCATTAAGGTACCGTACCAGCGTGGTATGCGCTGCTCGATGTAAATCAGCTTGGCCCGCAAATCATATTGGTCGGCACGGGGCGAAAAATCATAGTTAATAGTGCCCGAGTCTGGTTTTAATTCTGCCGCCAGCAAACGCAGCAGGGTGGTTTTACCGTTACCGTTTTCGCCCACCAGGCCGGTAATTTGCCTGTCGTTCAGGTTAAAATTGAGGTTTTTAATTTTAAAACCGCTGTTGCTGTATTGTTTATGAACATTTTTAACCGTCAATATTTTATTGGGGGCGCTTATTCCCACATCTGCACTTTTAACCCCGGCATTACTTATTTTTTCCAGCAGCGAAAAAGCTTTTTCCCGTGTTTCGTCCTGGGGTGTTTCTTTTTTTCCTTCCAGCCATTCATAAAACCGGATGGTTTCGGCAAATACTGAAACATTCTGGGTTTCAATGGCTGAGTCGGTAAGCCTGCGGAGGGCCAGCGAAGTATCGCCTGAATTATACCAGGTGTGCACTTCTTTTAAATGCGCCTCAAAATGTGGGTTCATACTGCAAGTAAATCAATTTTTTAACTTAACGCAGCACGGGTTGATTAATTGTAGCCACTGTATAAAAAACAAGCACTTTAATTTATTTATATCGTCAAAGCAAGTGTGCGGCAATAAAAGCCCCGAATTGATAATACCATATTAAAATAAACCCACCTGCCGAATCCCTTCAGCGGTGGGTGATGTTGCAATTATCAAACCAAATGCTTTTAGGTTATATACTAAAAGTTATAGAATGGTAAACGGTTACAGTATTAAAAAATCAATATACCAGCAGGCAGCATTATTGCCCCTTGCCGCAGCCGCAAGAAACTCACTCTGAGATATTACCTTCATTTGGGTAGTTTCTTCTACAGTTCCGGGCAGGTAAGAAATGATATACCGTATAGGTTCCAGCCTGTTCATTATCAAAAGTGTGGTTTGTTCTTTACTCATTGCATAGTAGGTTGCAATCTCATCATCAGATGCTGTGGTCTCCACTTTTTTGAAAAATTTCACCGCCTGGGCCTCTGTAGCAGCGTTGCTATAAGTTTCGTTAGTACGTGTATGCTCCATTTTTTTCTTATTCTTACCTTTCCGTATATATTTGTAATCAACAGTCTGTTTTCAAATATGGAAAATATTTTCCTGTATTGGAAACAAAATGTATATTTTTTTAACTTTTATCAGGAATCATGAATACGTACGGTACGCGGCTGGGTATTATTAAACAGGTATTGGGCCTTGGTTACAAGGATTTGCTGGAACGCCTGGATAACTGCGTAACGGAACGGTCGCTGCGGAACTACATTGATAACAAAACCCAGATAACCGGCGACATTATTACTATGGTAACTCAGGCTTTTCCGCAGGTTAACCCCATGTGGTGGCACACCGGCGAGGGCTCTGTATTAAAAGAAAACTCATACAGTAAAAGAAAAAAACAGCCGGTTGTTGCCGAACCGTTGCCTGAATACAAACTACCGGAAGGGGAGGAGAATATCAGCATCCCGGCTTCCGAGTTATTTCATGCCTTTTTTAAAGACATGAGCGAAGTGAACCGCCTGCTGCAAAGCCGCCTGGAGTACTACGAGGTGTTCATCAGGAACATCAAAAAGTACAAGGTGTAGCGGTGTAAAAATTTTCCTTTTTTTCCATCCCGTTGTACTTTATTGGCACAATGAACATAAGTATGTTGGAACAAAAAATGTAATACTAACAGTGTGATTACATTAAAATCCTTATCATTGCCGCCGTTAAATATGCTTGTAGAGGTAACATGCGCGGTAATAGAGCGAAATGGCAAGGTGCTGGCGGTGCAGCGCAGCGCTGATATGTCGCTGGCTCTTAAATGGGAGTTTCCCGGGGGCAAAATGGAAGCCGGGGAAACCTACGAGGAGTGCATGCACCGGGAGATTAGGGAGGAACTGGGCGTTGATATTGCCATCCTGGAATCCCTGGATTACTGTGATCAATATTACCCCGAGCGCACCATCCGCCTTATTCCCTTCATCTGCGAAATTACCAGCAATGAAGAGTTTGTGCTGACCGAGCACTGCGACTATATCTGGCTGGAACCGCAGGATCTGCATATACTTGACTGGGCGCCTGCCGATATTAAAGTGATTGAAAACTACCTTCGTTTTACCGAGGTGCGTGTAAGATAATCCACACTCATTTTCGCTTAATCTTTTAATTATTTCATGAACCGCTATGTATGTTTCCTGTTGTACTTTTTAACAGGTTATTCTTTTTGTATTTCCCAAATTCCGAAGCTGGGAAACGATACGTTACTGGATATTGCCACCTGGAATATAGAGTGGCTGGGTAATACAGGTTTTGGTCCCACGGATGAGAGCCTCCAATACAACAATGTAAAAACCGTGTTAACCCAAACGGATTGGGATGTGATAGCTTTCCAGGAAGTTTCTGACCATAACACCTACCTGAACCTGAGCGATGAACTGGCGTTTAAGTACGGCACTTTTATTTCCACCTATACACCTGTACAAAAAACCGGCATTTATTTTAAGAAAAGTATGTTTGAGATGATTGCCCCGCTAACGCAAAACATACTGCTGCCATATTCTTCCAATCCTTTTGCCGGGCGCCCGCCATTACAGGTGGCATTAAAAACACTGGGCGGCAACAAAACCGATACGCTGTATTTTATAGTAGTGCATTTAAAAGCGCATACGGGTAATCTTCAGGCTTCATATAATATGCGTAAAGACGCAGCACTTAATATTAAGGATTACATGGAGCAGGATTTAGCCGGTAAAAAAGTAATAGTTATTGGCGATTGGAACGATGATGTTGATGCCTCTATTTATAACAATTCGGAAACTCCTTTTAAAAGCTTTGTTGATGCCGGATACATGTTCCCCACGCGGAAGCTTTCTGATGAAGGTAAAGACTCCTGGGCGTTTGGTGAAAATATGGTGGACCATATTATGACCTCTAAAAGCCTGGACAGCCTGTATATCCCGGCATCAGCACAAATATTTGATAACGCGTCTTCCTATATTCCCAATTTCAGCAACAATACTTCCGACCATTTTCCGGTATATGCCTTTTTTAACTGGAAAAAACTTACAGTAAACCCGCCCGTCGGCCCCGGGGTAGGAGAGGAGGAGATTACCGGGCAGGATATAAGTATTTATCCTAACCCTGCGTATGGCATCATTAATATCCCTGTCAACTTAGAGAAATTAACCATTTATTCCATCGCAGGAAAAGCAGTAATAACCCTTGATAACCCGGGGAATGAAATTAATATTTCAGGATTGGAAAACGGGATGTATTATTTAACAGCAAGTTATCCCGGTTATTTAATCACTGCAAAATTTGCCGTAACCGGTCATTAAACCTTTCGTATACTAAAGACTAAAGACCAATAATAAGTTAAGAAACCCTTACGGCATCCGGTACAAACGGCTTATAATCGCCGCCGTATAAAATCACATCGCGAACCATTTTAGAGCTGATAGCCGTGTATTGCGGCAATGATATAAGGAATACGGTTTCCAACTCGTTCCACAGCCCTTTGTTTATTTGGGCCAGCTGGTACTCGTAATCGTAATCGGTAACGCTGCGCAAGCCTCTTACTATGTATTTGGCCCCTTTAAATTTGCAGAAATCCACGGTAAGTCCGTTGTAGTGGTCTACACTTATTTTCGGCTCATTTTTGTAGATATCTTTAATCCATTGGATGCGCTTGTCCATTTCAAACAGGTGCTTTTTGGCTGTATTGCGGCCAATGGCAATAATTATTTCGTCAAAAAGGGGCAGTGCCCTGTCTATTATATCCAGGTGACCGATAGTGATAGGGTCAAACGTTCCGGGGAATATTGCTTTTTTCATACTTCAGTAAGGGTAGCAAATAAAGCATATTTACACTAAAAACACTATAGTGCAGCATAAAAGCTAAACGACGACTGCCCGTACTTGCGGGTTTCAGTAAGGTGCTCAGCGGTTAGCCGCACGTTTGATGCATGCTCAATAACCAGCAGGCCGCCCGGTTTTAATAAGTTATTGGCAAAAACGGTTTTGTGCAAATTGTCAATATTCTGCAGGTCGTACGGCGGGTCGGCAAAAATGATGTCCCAGGTTTGCCCGGCATTTTCCAGGTACTTAAACGCATTGGCCTTAACGGGGGTTACATTTTCAAGCTGCAACTGCCGCTTTGTATCCTTTAAAAAGTTAATGGTAACGGGGCTTACATCCACAGCGGTGACGGTGGCAGCACCTCTTGAAGCAAATTCAAGGCTTATGCCCCCGCTTCCTGCAAACAGGTCGAGCACTTCCAGCCCTTCAAAATCAAGTTTGTTTGCCAGGATATTAAACAGGGATTCTTTGGCAATGTCGGTAGTGGGCCTTGCCTTCAGGTTTTTAGGAGGCCTTATAACAAAACCGGCATGTTGTCCGCCAATTATTCTCAATAGTGAAAATCAATCAGGAAATGGTAGTTAAAATCGCCCGGTATTTCCGTCACCTTATTGCGCA
>DASPJH010000444.1:0-5169 GCA_035628715.1 Bacteroidia bacterium | reverse complement strand
ACGTGGATGACTTTTAATACTGTAAGTGCTATTTGTAGTAGGTTAAAAATAGGATAACCGAAGAAATATAATTCCATAACCAACAAAGCGAGAGCCGCCTGCAAAGGCGGCTTTTTTATTGTACAGGGTACATTTGAATTTCAGCACTTCAAAAGTTGATGTCACCAGAGCATAAAGGGCTTTAGCTTTTAGTTTACAATTGATGTGCACTATCGCAGCAAGGTTACTGACCCATTATATATGCTGACTTTATTTTTAAGATCCATAATGCGCACGGAATACATATACACCCCCGCAGGCATGGCCTCGCCCCGGTATGTTCCATCCCAGCCTTCCCCTGCTTCACCCGAAGTAAACACCAGTTGGCCCCAGCGGTTAAAAACCTTCATCTCAAATTCCTTTGTGAAGAATATTCCTGCCGGCCTGAATACAGGGTTCAGCTCATCTTTGCCGGGTGTAAATGCATTGGGCACAACTACAAAATTGTCAGGTATAACAAAAAGCACCCTGTCTGCCTGTGATTTACAGCCCCATTGATTCCCGGCTGTTAGGTTTATAGCAAAGCGGCCCGTATCGTAATACGTTTTCAGCGGGTGTTCATCCGTTACCGGCGGGCCATTGCCAAAATCCCACAGGTAAGTATCCGCATCCTGTGAAGTGTTGGTAAACTGGTAAGTGGTAATCCGCTCGTAACTTTCGGTTACCGTTTGTTCAAAGCTGGCCACCGGCTTGGGGCGCACAAGGCGGGTAAAATATTGTGCAAGGGTATCGCTACATCCTTCGGCTGTTGTAGCGCTAAGCCCTACCTGGTAATTGCCGGTGGCGGCATAAATATGCTCAGGGTTTACTGTTACCGAGGTGCTTCCATCGCCAAAATCCCACTCCCATCCGGTAATTTTTCCATCCGGGTCATCGGTAGTGTTAACAAATTTTACCGGGTCGCCCATGCATACTGAATCGGCATCAAAAACTACCTCAGGGCTGAAATACACATTTAATTCCCGGAAAAAAGTATCCCGGCACCCGTTATCGGTCTCCATAATACCCTGAACTGAATATAGGCCGTATGTGCCAAATTTTTTAATGGCAGGCTCCACGGTGCTTTCACTGGAATTATCGCTGAAACTCCACCGGTAATTGCTGATAATACCGCTGCCGTTTACCACTGAATTGTTTTTTATTTCAAAAAAATGATTTTTAAAGCATTGAGAAGCATTATTTAAATTAACATCTACCTTTACCTGGGGAAATACCTCGATATTCTTTTCTGCAGAATCAAAGCATCCGCTGTCAGTTTCAGCCACCAGCCGCACAGTATATTTCGCAGGCAGTACAAACGATTGCAAATAGTCCGTTGCTGTAAGATGGTCAACGCCATCTACCTTCCATCTGAATGCTTTTACCCCGCCTTCAGGTAATGTAGTGGTATTTTTAAATTCAAATGCATTGCCCTTTAAGCATTGTTTGTTAGTGTTCAAGGCAAAAGCGGTGAACGGAAGGGGGTTCACATGAATATTCGCAATACTGCTGTCTTTACATCCATTGGCGGCTTCTGTCACCAGTTTTACGGAGTAATTGCCATACGAATTAAAAACATGCTGCACTTTAGGATTGGCAGATACAACAGCTGCGCCGGTTTCAAATTCCCACCGGTTATTAATTACCGGGATATTATAACGAATGGTTTTATCAGTAAAAACAACAGTATTTTTCTCACACAAAATACCGGTGGAGAAATCAGCAACAGGTTTCGGCCGCACACGTAATATTTTTTGAATACTATCTGCACATAAATCGTCTGAAACAGCAATCAGTTTTATTATAAAAACGCCTGTATCCTTATACTGCCTGCGGGGCTCAGCAACGCTGTCAGTAGTGCCGTCTCCATAGTCCCAGCTATATTTTAATGTTCCCTTCAAAATGGTAGTAGTATTGGTAATAATGGAGCTGTCTTTTAAGCAGGCGTCTGATGCTGTAAAACCTGCCCTGGGCGAGGGCAGTACAATAAACGATGATTTAAAAGTATCATTGCACCCGTTGGTATCCAGCGCTACCAGTTCTACCATATAAGTACCGGTATCTGCATATACCTTGGCGGGGAGTGAATCGGCACTATTGCTGCCATCTCCAAAATCCCACCAATAACCGGTAATTTTCCCAGGTGAGTCAATCACTGATACCTGGGCCGGCGTAAATACATTATTATTTAAACATGTTTTTGGAGAATGATTAAATGCAGCGTCAGCATTGGGGTAAACTATAATGGTTTTTTCAATAGAATCTACGCAGCCTTCATTGCTTGTGGATATAACTTTAACGGTATAATTGCCCGGAGCGGCAAAAGACTTTGTAACCACAGGGGCCCTATACACAACCTTTGATGAATCGCTGAATATCCAGTTAATTTTAGCTTTTTTAGAGCCGTTTAAATATTTTGTTGAATCAGCAAGAATCAAACGGTTATTATTAAAGCAGAGCTGCGAGCCCGTATGTATTGCTGCCACAGGCTTCTTATAGGTCTTGACATCTTTAAAAAAGGTATCGGTCACTGCCGACGGCCCTTTTATTTTCACAATATTCCTTATGCGAAACATATCATGGCCCGCAAATGTTTTTGTAACCGTAATTCCAGAATCAATAGTGCCATCGCCAAAATCCCAGTGGCTGGTAAGAATATAAGAAGTGTCTCCGGTATTAAAAAAATTAAAGGTCAACCCGCCACAAACAGCTGGGGAATGCCCGACATCTATAGTCGGTGTATAAAAAAAACTTTGATTAAAAGTTGGCAATCCCCAATAAGATTTACCAGGTGCAATACTCAGGCCCTTTTCCACAAAATTACAGGCCATTTTCGGCTTCTCAGGAAAGTTGATTACACCCAAAGAAGTTTCCCCAAAATTAGCCATGTAAATTTTTCCATCCGGGCCTAACTGCAATGCACCGCCCGTGGTATTAAAATCCATGGAGTATTTAGAAGCCTGAATTGCTGCCAGTGAACCAGCTTGCAGATCAAACTGGTATAGCTTGTTAGGCCACGTGGATACACCTGTTACATATAAATATTTGCCCGATGGCGAAAACTCAACACCGTAATAAGGCAAGCCTGTTAAAAGAGTTTGAGCGTTGCTTACCACGCCTGTAGCTGGATCAAAATCATACAATTCAACAAATCTATTCGAGTTTTCAGCCCCGGCCAGTTTCCTGCCGTCGGGAGAACTTTTAAGACACCCTATAGCAAGGTGGGATTGGTTTTGACCTAAGCTACTTATTACAGGGACAGCATTAACACCTGTTCCACTCACCAGGTATGCATAAAACGAGTTGTTTGAATGTTGGTGCGCAAGCACCCAGGTATCTATACCATTGCTGTGCCTGATGGCAGTGATTTTTTCTCCAGCCTGTTGCATCAAATGGACGTTTTTTACTCTTACATCCCCTTTGCCGGAATTAAGCGTAGTATCAACAATTGTGTAGGCCATTTCAGTGGTGTTGTATGCTGAAATGGAAAAAACATAATATATACTCGCGGAATCGGGATTTTGAATAATCATCCCTGACTGGGTGGAGGATGTATGCCCGGTAAGTCCTGTACCGTTAGGCATTGCAACGTGGTTTTTGTCATAAATTATTACCCCGTCTGTATAAAATAATAGGTTGCCGTGTTTGTTGCAAATTGAGGCGCACCCTTCAAAGGTTTGTAAAGCCCCATTAGTCAATGCTTTTGGGGGTGAATAATTAAAGTCAAGCCCTGCATTAAGACCAAAATACCAGGTATTAGCTTCCTTTTGCTGACCCTTGGTTTGAGTCAGGGTAAAAAGGAACGCCAGTAATAAAAGGGTTTTGACCGGTGAAAGCATTATATGCCTAAGGTATAATTCCCAAAGTTACTGTATGTTTTAATACCAAAGGAGAATTTTAGACCAAATCCCCGGCGTTAAAAATTACTTACCTTTCACACCCTTCAAAGTAGCATTAATTGCCTATTTTTGCGGACAATTTTTTATAAATCACTATGTCGCAATACGATGTAACCGTTATCGGGTCGGGCCCGGGAGGATATATAGCTGCAATACGCGTTTCGCAATTAGGTTTCAAAACTGCTATTATTGAAAAATATCCAACATTGGGAGGCACCTGCCTTAACGTGGGTTGTATACCATCAAAGGCTTTACTTGACTCATCAGAACACTACCACAATGCCGAAAAAACCTTTAAAACGCACGGTATTGAACTGGAAAACCTAAAGGTGAATATTGGGCAAATGATTGGCCGTAAACGTGAAGTGGTAAGACAGAACACCGAGGGTATTGCCTTTTTAATGAAGAAAAACAAAATTGATGTGTACGAAGGGCTCGGCTCATTTGCTGATAAAAACACCATTAAAGTTGCCGGCAAGGATGGTGATAAAACCATTACGACCAAACATACTATTATAGCTACCGGGTCAAAACCTTCATCATTGCCCGGAATTACAATTGATAAAAAACGTATCATTACTTCAACCGAAGCCCTCGAGCTTAATGAAGTTCCTAAGCACATGATAATTATAGGCGGCGGTGTAATAGGCCTTGAGCTGGGCAGTGTATACGCCCGCCTGGGAGCTAAAATATCGGTGGTGGAATATACCGACAGCCTTATCCCTACTATGGACCGTGGATTAGGAAAAGAACTGCAGCGCGTGCTTAAAAAATTGGGCTTTGATTTTTACCTGGGACATAAAGTTACCGGTGCCACTAACAGCGGTAGCGAAGTAACAGTAATGGCAGATACTCCTAAAGGAGAAAAACTGGAACTGAAAGGCGATTACTGCCTGGTAGCCGTGGGCCGCAGACCATATACCGATGGTCTGGGCCTTGAAAATGCCGGTTTAAAAGCCGACGAGCGTGGCCGTATACCGGTAGACGAGCATTGCAAAACTTCGGTAGACGGCATCTGGGCCATTGGCGATGTAATACGTGGCGCTATGCTGGCCCACAAAGCGGAAGAAGAAGGCGTGTACGTGGCCGAGCAGATTGCCGGCCAGAAACCTCATATAAACTACCTGCACATTCCCGGCGTGGTGTATACCTGGCCTGAGGTAGCAGCCGTGGGATATACCGAAGAAGAACTGAAGAAGGAAGGCAGGAAATATAAGGCGGGCTCTTACCCTTTCCGTGGGCTGGGCCGCGC
>DASPJH010000443.1:0-8578 GCA_035628715.1 Bacteroidia bacterium | reverse complement strand
CGCCGAGGTATTTTGAGGCCCAGTTGATAACCGGGTTTAAAACATCCGGAAGCTTTGGCAAAAGGGCTTTTACCATGGCCGGGTTATTCAGGTCGGCGGCACTTTCCCATGTTGGTGGTATTTGCGGCACACTATCAAGATTATTTACCACACGGTGAAAATAGCCGTTTTTGGTAATGCCGTTGTCAAAGTTCTCTGCCAGCGCATCGTTGGCCCATTTGGGCGAAGCGAATGTATACGTTTTAATATTCAGCTTGACATTGGGAAGCCACGGAGCCAGCCCGCCGGCCTGCAACCATGCCGTGAACACGCCTGCCATGGCAGCGCCCAGGCTATGGCCCGTTATATACAGGTTAACTGAGCTTTGGCCGTTAAAGGCTGATTTCATAGCGTTGATCAGGTTGTATGAGGCATTGGTAGCGGCTTTTACTGTGTATTGCTCAACAGCCACGCGAAAACCAAAGTGCATCATGGGCTGGATTACCTTGGGTGTAACATCGCTTCCCTGGTTATAATAGTCGGGATTGATAATATAACTGGCAGGGCTTTCGTAAAACGTTACATTATTATAAGTAAGCTTCAGCGGCCCTGCATTTACCGATACAAAGCTTACATCGTCAACAGCGCCTATCAGGTTTTCCGTTCCGGCAAAAGCAATCACATACGAACCATTATTTTTAGCAAATAACACGTTGTTGGCGCCTATTTTCAGATCAGCCAGGATGGGAGGGATGTTTTTAGGGTCGGCCTGCATAATTGACGGCCCCCATGGGTTGGTTTTATCCAGGTAAGGCGTGCCGGGGGCCCAGCCAGCAGGCCAGATTTTGTTTGTGTTTTGCGCGTTTTGCGGGTAGGGGTAATGCTTTCCGTCATCATTCGGCAATGGATTGCCCGGATCGCTTGTGGGTTTCATGGTAACGGTACCGCCTTTACCATTGCTTTTGGGGCCAAGAAGATCGGCCGCGTACGAAAGGGCAAGCATCTGCTGCGCTTCGTCCAGATTAAAATTAGGGTTCATAAGTCAGGTTAATTATTAATTAGCAACTGTGTAGTCAGTGTGCCCCCAAATATATGAACCCTAATAATTAAATGTATATCGCTAAATAATAAATAATTTTAAATTATTCACCCAGTTGTTGCTTTAATACTTCCAGGTCGTAGCTGCGCTGGTCAAGAATATTGGCATATTGCCTGGCTTTTTTATTGCCAAAATCAACGTATGATATTTTGCACCACAGCTTTGCATTTTCCAAATCGCTTAATACTTCGTATGCTATAGCAATATTATAGGCAATACGGCCTTTGTCTTTATCTTCTTTGGCTTGTTTAAATGCCTTTTTCCAGGTTTCCAGTGCGTTTACCCAATCGTTCACTTCAGCCTGGCGGGTACCCACCTTTACTAAATCCACCCGTTTGCTTTTGCCATAAAACTCGCGTGAAAGCCTCACCGGCATGGGTGATATTTTATAAGCGTACGCTTCGCCTGCAAGCTTGCTTACATAGCGGGTGGCTTCAGTTTTAACAACCAGTTGCGCTACTGCCTCCTGCACGCTGTTACCGGCAGCGTTCCAGGTATTGCTGCGAGTCATCAGGTTTTGGTCTACAATTGTTTTGGTTTTAGGGTCGTATAACCTAAAACCCACAGTTATATTGGCAATACCTTCAGCATAATACTCGTCTACCTCAATAGTTTTTTTAACACCGTTCTCTGTCACTTCTTTTTTAGCCTTGCGCTTACCGTTGGTAACAATAAAATCGGTATCAAAAATCTCAATGGCAAGCACGCCGTTGGTATTGTACTTTTCACACAAATCTCCAATCAGGTCCCAGTCCAAAGCATCCGGAAAAGCAGCGCTTATACTGTTCCCATTTAAAACTTCTTCGGCATTTTTTACGTAATACCTGCCGGTATAGCTCAGGTTCTCCTGCAGGGTGCTCATGGCTGCCTGTGTACCGGCCTTGTCCTCTCCGGGCATCTCACCTGTAAGTATGCCTTCCAGAATATTACCGGCCTGCGATTTAAACTGGGTACGGTTCAGCAGTAATAAAGTATCCACATGCTGGGGCACATTAATTTCTGCCGGGCGCATGGTATTAATGGCAACATGTTTCATTCCGCAGGCCGAAAAAATAGCCGCGGTAACAGTAAATAAAATTAAATAAACGGGCAGGTATTTATTTTTCATAGGCTTAATATTCTGTTTTATTACTCCGAAATTAAAACTTTTTACTAATGGTTTTACATTATTTATGCCAGAATATTATTGCTTAGGCGAACCCTTTATTTTACTAAGGGGTTTAATAAGCAGCAGGGTACTTATTATGGTTAGCAGGGCGCCGGTTTCAAAAGCGATGCCCGGAAAAACCAACGGTGCGGTAGGGGAGGTGAACAACGAAAACAGGCCGTTCATCATCAGCGGGCCGAAAATAGAAGTAACACTCATAATGGATGTGAGGGTTCCCTGTAATTCTCCCTGTTCATTGGGCGGTACCTGACTGGAAATGATACCTTGTAAGGCCGGTCCGGCAACGCCACCCAAGCAATAAGGCACCAGAAACACGTACATAAGCCAGCCCTGCCCGGCAATGCCAAACAGCACCAAACCAATAGCGTATAAAGAAAACCCCATAAACACAGAGGTTTTCTGCCCGAATTTTGGAATGATAATCCGTATCAATCCGCCCTGTACGGCAGCCACCAAAATACCCACCACCGCCAGTGAATAACCTACATCGGCCATATCCCACCCAAAGCGGTACATGGTATAAAATGTCCAGTTCGACTGTACGGCATGCGCCGCCAGGTAAATAAGCAGGAACGACGCCAGCATACTGTACAGTACCGGGAACCGCTTGATATTTATCAGTGAGCCCACCGGGTTAGAGCGTTTCAGTTCAAAACGGCGGCGGTTTTCAGCAGGCAATGATTCGGGCAGCACAAAATATCCGTATATAAAATTGAGAAAACTTAATCCCGCAGCTACGTAAAAAGGCGCGCGGACACCAAAGTTTTTACCTATTATTCCGCCCAGCGTGGGGCCGAAAATGAAACCGAGGCCAAACGCCACGCCAATAAGTCCAAAATTTTGTGCGCGTTTTTCCGGCTCGCTCACATCAGCTATGTAAGCAGAGGCAGTGGTGAAACTGGCGCCACAAAAACCGGCAATAACACGGCCTACAAACAGCCAGGTGATGGTAGGGGCGAGGGCATGAAAAATATAATCAATTCCTAAACCCAGGAGCGAAATCAGCAATATTGGCCTGCGTCCGTAGCGGTCACTCAACCCGCCCAATATCGGCGAGAAAATAAATTGCATCAGGGCGTAAGAAAACATAAGCCACCCGCCGTAGCCCGATGAGAAACTAAGGCTTTCAGGGGTCATCACTTCCGGCTGCCCGGTAAGCTGCCCAATCAGTTGGGGTATAATGGGAATGATAATACCAATTCCCAGCACATCAATAAATACCGTAAGCAATATAAAGCTAATTGCAGCCGTTCCTTTTGGTTTCATAGTAAGTTTTGCCCGGCGAAAATAGTATAAGTTTCAGGTTTTGGTTTTAAGTTTTTAATTCATTTTAAAGAAAGTAATAGTTTGACAGCCAACGCCTCTTCATTTTTTTATAGGCAGAAATGAGCGTTAAGGCGGCAGGCTGTTGTTTATTAACTAAAAGGTTAAAAAATAAAAGGCCGCAGTTATTCACTACGGCCCGGAATTATAAAAACCTCTGAGCGTTTGATAGTGCGTATTGATTTACAGGTTTAAGCTACTGATAACAATATTGTTGCTGGTATGTGCCCTGTAGGCCATCAGCAGGCCGCTTTCGGTAGCAATAATGACAGGGCTGCACTGCGATTGAAGGCCGGTATCAATTTTTGGAACATACCAAAGTCCGTTGGGCGACCAGGAAATAAATATAGTTCCCGGCGATTCCATTCCCAGCCAGCCCGCATAAAACAGGTCGAGGTGGTGTGAATAAGCCAGTACGGGCTTATCGGCGGCATTACAGCCGGGAATCTCTATATAAGGAGTTAAAACACGTCCGTTTTTTGATGCCGATATCCAAAAATTATTGCGGCTAAGCCCGCTCCATATCATAGCATATAATCCGTCTTTATTATAAGCGCCTGACACTGAAGGTTTGCATTGCGACTCGGCATATACCAGCTCCTGCCGGGTGGCCCATTTAAAGCCATCTTTAGAAACAGAAACCCACACCATATTGCTTCCCGTTTCCTGCCACGACAATGCCGCAGTATTATTAACCACTTCAAAGGTGGGGTTACCGGCAGTGGGCTGGTGGTGTACTACCAGTTCATTGCTCCAGTTCAGCCCGTCTATAGAGTAGCACGTGCGTATCGTGTTGTCTTCTTCTTTCCAGGCCAGTATAAACCGGCCGTTAACAGCGCACAAGGCAGGTGCGCCGGTACATGAGCAGCCCGGCACCTCCCTTTTGGCCGACCATGATTTGCCATTATCAACTGAAACGGCCGTATACAGCACATGCGCCAACCCCTGCCACGCCATACAGGTTAGTCCCCTTTTTGAAGCCAGCGAGGGAGTTTCACCGGTAACGCAGCCTGCCAGCATCTTAGGTTCCGACCAGCTGCGCAATTTTTCTTCAATGCACAATATTTCTGCGCACAGTATATCTGTATTATCAGTTACAAGCATTGTTCAGAGGAATTAAATTCAGGTTTTTATACATGCAAATCAACAGCAGCGGGCGTTACCGGAAACCAGCAGTTTTACCGTAAATTAAAAACAGGTAGAAATACCTGTTTTTTGGTTGTAAGGATTTGTAAAAAGATTAGTTAACCCGTTGTTCGAAATTGCTTAGGGTGGCTTTATATGTTATTATAAACCGGATTAAAATCCAGCCGGGGGTTCAACCCGGCCATTGCAGCCATAATTTCGAACAACGGATTAATTAATTGTGCATAACGTGTGTGTAATAATTAACCGCTTTTTTTGAAAAATCACTCACAAATGGTGAAAAAACCTAATTTTGACGCACACACCAATCATTTAAAAACTAAACCTATGTCTGTAAACACAATTACTTTATCAGAAGCCGAACAATGGCAGCACAACTGGCTTTCGGCTACGAGCGAGGCTTTTGACCCTATGAAGCTGAGAAGTTTTTTAATACCGCTGGACGATTTGCGCCAGGTAATTGACGAAATGGGAGTGTCTAACGCACGCGGCATTTTAGGCATTACTGATGACGGCGAATACAAATTTATGCTGGTGGGGGTGACCGATGATGATGCAACCATGGTAAACCCTTTTGAAGGTGAACATATTTATGATATGACAACCCCCTGCCCGCCTGAATGCGGAACAGGCCCTTTAAGCACAGACAAGCCCGGAACTATCAAAAAAGCAACTGATAACCAGTAATTGTTTTTTGCTTAATGCAAGATTTAATATACTGGACTTATAAAATTTTAGTTTATACTGATTTACTGATTTTTTTAGGGCTTGCGGTTACATTGATAATTTATTTCAAAAAGTTGCCGCAGGCCCTGAAAATATTGACATTTCTTGTTACATTATTGTGTTTTATCGGTATCACTGTTAATATTTTAAGCACACTGGGAATTCGCAATACATACTTTATCCATGTATTACTGTTTCTTCAATTAACAGGATTCACATTTTATTATAAAGAGCTGTTCGGAAATACAAAATCTGCTATTGTTGTAGCGGCAGCGGGAGCTGCAGTTTTTATCTTCTATACTATATTTTATATTGCAAACTGGAAAGATATTATCTGGCAACTTGGCGGCACAACATATTCCATATCCACCTTGTTGTTTATCGGATACGCTATCTATTATTACTACAATACACTCAAAGGTGTCAGGCTTCCGTATCCGCTTATAAATGCTGCGGTGCTTATTTATTTTGCCACTACTTCCATAGTATTTTTATTTGGCAACCAGCTTCAAAAAATGCCCCCGCAACCACTGAGAATAATATGGATATTAAATGTGCTTGTGCACATGCTTTTTGTTTTACTCATATTTGCTGATGTATGGAAAACGCTGCGACTGAACCGCAAAACTTTATAAACCTTATTGTTTTTTTTGTTATGATGGCACTGCTGCTGGCAGTGACCGTGGTTTTTATTTATACCTACTCGAAAAAAAGAATACTGAATGAAGAAGTAAAACGCAGCGAACTGGAACTAAGGCATAAAACCGAACTGCTGCACGCCGTTTTGATGGCGCAGGAAGAAGAGCGGCAGAATATTGCCCGCGACCTGCACGATGAAATAGGAGCCAACCTTACTATTATTTACCAGGGTGCCAGCCGGCTGGCCGATGTTTCCGGGAATGGTGAGTATGCAGGAATACTTTCTCTTACTTCTAAAACTATACAAAGCACCCGCCGGATATCGCACCAGTTGTTACCGCCTGTGCTGAAAGAGTTTGGGTTGGCGGCGGCGTTAAGGGAGCTTTTTGAAGACGTG
The DNA here is from genome assembly GCA_035628715.1 of Bacteroidia bacterium. GTDB lineage: Bacteria > Bacteroidota > Bacteroidia > UBA8524 > UBA8524 > SB11. Next base: position 2,101 of record DASPJH010000443.1, on the reverse strand, counting down.
GCGATAGGAGGGAGGGTGAAAACCAAGTGCACTGCGGAGATTAATGAAAACGGGCTGAACGGGGAGCAAAAGCTGAACATTTTCAGGATTTCGCAGGAACTGGTAAATAACTCGCTGAAACATGGAGAGGCCACCGAAATAACTTTGGAACTGGCAGAAAGCGGCAAAGGGCTGTACTACTCATATAAGGATAACGGGAAGGGGTTTGACATGGCTAAAGCAGGGAAGGGGCTGGGGCTGAAAAATATTGAGAACCGGGCAGAAATGCTGAATGCCAGCCTGAAGTATAAAACCGAACAAGGCAAAGGCGTAGGAGTATTAATACTGGTAAAATACCCGGCATGAAAAAAGTGATACGAATAGCGCTTATAGATGATGAAACCCTTTTCAGGAAAGGTGTGGCATCTCTGCTGGATGATGAGCCGGATTTTGAAATTGTTTTTGAAGCAGGAAACGGCAGGGAATTGCTGGAAAGACTTCCTCAATACCAGTTGCCCGACCTGTTGCTGATGGACTTGAAAATGCCGGAAATGAACGGTGTGGAAACTACCCGTGAGATAAGAAGGTTGTACCCGGGTATAAAGATTATCACGCTTACCAGCTATTTCAGCAAGTCATTCATAATTAACATGATTGATGCGGGGGCATCGGCCTACCTTTCGAAAGACAGTAACAGTAAAGAGGTGGTAGAAACGATACGGGGAGTAATAGAGAAAGGATATTTTTATAACGATACCGTGATGAAGCTGATTGCTGAAAACATGCTGGAGGGTAATAAAACGCCCGTAAAAAGTGTGTTTGATAACCTGTACCTGACCAAAAAAGAGAAAGAGGTGCTTACGCTTATCTGCGCCCAGTTTACCAACCAGGAAATTGCCGATAAGCTGTTTGTAAGTCCGCGTACGGTGGAGGGGCACCGGAATAACCTGCTGCAAAAAACCAATTGCAAAAACACCGCAGGACTGGTAATTTTTGCTATCCAGAACGGTATTGTGGATTTGGATGATTTGAATCCACTGTAATTGTTGAAAGGCAAGGCTTTAAGCAAGACCTTACTTATTTTTCTCTTCCCGCTCTTTTTTCCTTTTTTCCCTTTTCTCTTTTCTGCTCATGCCCTCTTCTTCCTCTTCCTCCTCCTCTTCTTCCTGCTGTTTACGCTTACGTTCGGCTTCTTTCGCTTTCTTTTTATAGTACCGGCGGAATAGGAAGTTATCCTGGAGCGCATTCATATTTTCATCCAGTTTTTCACTGGCGGCATTAACGTTTTTAAGCGTATTGTTCACATTCTGCGCCATTTCCTCATCGGTAAACAATCGCCCTATTGTGCCCTTTCCATTGCGAATGTTGTTGCTTATTTCTGCCAGGTCCTGGCTTATCATTTTGGCATTTTCAGCCGTTTCCAGTATGGGGTCAATAATATCATCCATGGTAAAAGGCTTAATGCTGGGGATAGTGGCATCCTTATCCACAGGCTTGCCTTCCATGCTTCCCGGCAGCAGGTTCACCACCCGGTCGCCCATCAAGCCGTTGGTGCCAATGGTGGCTTTAGAATCCTTTTTAATAAACTTCCGTACCTTTTCCTGTATAAGCAGGGTTACTTCAATGGTAGTGTCGTTCTGTATCACTATATCGTCTACCACGCCCACATCAATGCCTGAAAACCGTACATTATTGCCCACCATTAACCCTTCAATGGTACTGAAATATACCTTCAGCCTGAAATTGCTGCCAAACAGGTTTTTCTGGCTCCCTATAATGTAAATACCTGCTATCAGCAGCAGGCAGCCTATAATTACAAACAGTCCCAGTTTGATGTTATTTGGTTTTCGTAGTTTCATATTCCTATTGCATTAAAATTCAAAAAACGATCGCACACTATCATTCTCATGATTCTCCAGCTCATCGTAAGTGCCCTCAGCGGCAAATTTGCCATTCTGCAACACCACAATACGGTTGGCGGTAATTTTTGCGCAGGGCATATCGTGTGTAATAATGATGGAGCCGGTGTTATATTTTTTTTGTATTTCCAGTATAAGCTGGCTTATTTCTCTTGAGGTAATCACATCCAGCCCGGTTGTGGGCTCATCGTACAAAATAATTT
>DASPJH010000442.1:0-4536 GCA_035628715.1 Bacteroidia bacterium | reverse complement strand
TTGTTGCATACGTATGCTATATATATAAAAAATAAGCCCCCGCTTCTCAGCTGCGCGTGGGTTGTATTTCATGATTTTCACTGATGTGTAGCTCGCTTCAAGTATATTCAAAGGACGATAAAACAATCATAAATGTGTTGGTAACCGACAGGCCAGAGCGCAGTAAAATAATCCTTACAAAATCAGTCTATTGGCTTCAAAACCCTTTTCAACACTTGGCTTTCGGGTTGTTGTAGAATTAACTTGCAGCAAAATCAAGGCTTACAGCTACTATGTTTATATTTTTTGCCGTAACACCCATTGATTACTAACTTTTTATTAACTGTTGGAAACATTTGCCACAGTTTGCCAATTACTTTAAATGACACAGGAAGAACTCACAAAACAATTGGAATTGCCCTATGAAAAACAGCCACTTTGGCTATTTTTATTTGAGAGGTACGAAGGTTATACCCTATTTGCAAAAACAGATATATCCAACAAGCTGACCGAGATAAAGGCGAAAATATATGCCCGTAATTTTTGGGAGGAACGCATTGAAATCATTAACAAGGAAGTCAAAGAAGCAAGGGCATGGGTGGAACAACCGTTTGTTACCTCATTGCTTGGCCTATTAAACAAACACTATTTGCAGCTTCAGGAAGAAAATGCAGCTTTTGAGGGTGCAAAGGGATATTACAAGGGAATAGATTTTAAAAAACATATTACTGTGCCTGTTATTGGAAAATATTTTGATGCTGTGATAAACTCAAGCGACCCGGAAATTGTATTCACCGGTGATGATTTTAAGGAGTTTTTGGAGGAGTTTAAAAAAGTTTCCGAAGAACTGGCCTCTTACCTAACTCATACGGATTTAGAAAAAGGTATAGGTATGATGATAGTAGATGTTAAAATGAAAGAGTTGTACCTGAGCAACCTGTTAACGCTCCAGCGGGAAGTTGCAGAAACCTATCCGGGAAAAGTGCCAAAAGACACTAAGGCAGACAAAACGCCTAATGAAACTGACACAGGTAAAGAACCTACCGGAAAGAAGAAACCTGTAAAAAAGCATGGCCCCGAAGCTATTACCGAAGTCCGTCAGGTACTTACCATTTATTTTACCTTAAAGCAATTGGGGTTAGAGGAACAATTTGTATATAAAACCGATATAGCAAAATTGGTTCATCTATTTGCTGGTATAGAGTTTCCTTGTGATGAGAATGGTAATATCAATATGGATAACTCCCAAATATATCAATCGGTAAAAAAAGCGTTCAAAAAAGATACTAAGCGATATATCAAAGACATTGAATTTGTAAAGTCCATTTTTTCACCAATTGCCACGGACGATGCTAACCAACTGAAAGATATAGTAGAGACGTTACAAAAAGAAATAGCCGGAAGCAAAAGATAGAAAGTCGGATATATCCGCCACCCTATCCGCCCGGCAAAAGGGTATAAATCTTTGCATATTAAATTTATTAATTGCAATGACCAACCCATTTGAATCTATCGAGCAACAGCTTAAGCAGCTGACAGCATTAGTGAACGAGTTGAACCGCAAAATTGACGGCGGCCAGCCAACGGAGGAAAAGCCTTTAAACATTAATGAGGCTGCCCGTTACCTTGATGTTGCCAAACAAACTCTTTACCACCTTACATCAAAACGAACCATTCCGCACATTAAACGCGGGCAAAAACTCTATTTCCTTAAAGCCGACCTTGATAAATGGCTGCAAGGACACCGTAAGAAAACAGCACAGGAAATAAGGGAGGCGGTGTAAGTTATGGCAAACTCTATTAAACAATCATTGAGTTTTGCCCAACTCAAAGAGCAGCTTACAATTAAAGCCGTTCAGGAACACGCACAAAAAAAAGCAATTGAACTGGTGCAACTGGAAACAGGCCCGCTTTCTGTTAAAACCGCTAACGGCTGGATGCGGTCAGCTGCACAAAAACCATTACCGGAGCAGCTATTAGGGGAGCTGTGGTATGAAGATGAAATATGTATGCTATTTGCCGACACCAATGTCGGGAAATCCATACTGGCCGTACAGATAGCCGATACTATCAGCAAGGGAAAATCCTTTTTATGCTTTCCGCCCTCTAAGGTCAATTGCAGGAAAGTATTGTATTTAGACTTTGAATTGAGCGAACGGCAGTTCTTTATTCGGTATAAGGATGAAACCAATACGATGTACACCTTTTCCGACCACTTTTACAGGGCGGAACTGAACCCTGACAATATGGACATGGCCAACCTGGAGAATCCTTACCAGCAGATAATAGATGCCATTGTGAAAATTGTGGAAGAACAGCATATCAAAATTATAATCATTGACAATATTACTTACCTGCGCCACGAAACAGAGAATGCAAAGAACGCTTTACCGCTCATGCAGCAGTTAAAACAGATAAAGAAAACCTATAATCTTTCCATGCTGATACTGGCGCACACCCCCAAAAGAGATACCTCAAGGCCGATAAGCTCTAATGACCTTGCGGGCAGCAGGGCGTTGATGAACTTTGCGGATAGTGCATTTTCCATTGGTGTAAGCCAGCGGGACAACAGCCAGCGGTATATTAAGCAGATTAAAGTGCGTAACACTTCCAATGACTACTGCACTAATAATGTATTACTGTGTGATATTGTAAAGGAGAATGCTTTGTTACAGTTCAATTTTGTTGATTATGCCGATGAAGGGGAGCACTTAAAACAGATTACAGAGCAGGAACGCACCGAGCAAAAGCAATTAGTCTATATGCTTTCCAAAGAAGGTAAAAGCCAGCGCCAAATAGCCGCAAAAACAGGTCTTTCCCTCGCCACGGTGAACAGGTATCTGAAAAAAGTAAAAGGCGAAGGGGGTGCGGAAGAAACGGAAGAATGAAAGCAGGGTGTTCCAGTGTTTCACTGTTTCATCCTATAACAGGTGGAACGGTTGAAACGCCTGAAACACCCCTGTAACACCCCTGTAACACCCCTGTAACACCCTGAAACGGTATGAAACACCCTGAAACAGTTAGCCTGTATGTGTACTGTTTACACACATTGCAACAAAATCAATGTTTTTTGTTGGTACTAACCAACAATTCTGTGGCTGGGCAATAAAATGCAGTAAACACTATCTATGCTCATATATGTGGCAAATCATTGAAGATGCCTGTGTATTCAGGTGTTTTCATATAGTAAAGATGTAAAAATTATGATAAAATATAGTGTGTTTATGCCCAGGTATTATGTGTTTATTCCTGTCAATTTTTGGCCACATTCCAACAAGTTTGTGCAACTATTTTCAATTTTTGTCAATTCCTCAAAAGTGTTTCAGGTGTTTCAGGTGTTCCACCTCTGAAACGGTGAAACAGTGAAACACTCCACTGTCAATTTAACCAATTACCTTAAATCAATTCATCAATGCACGCTTATATACTTGAACCTTACAGGGGGTCAAACACCCGTTACAAATGCCCTTCATGCGGTGAAACCCGGCAGTTTACCCGGTATATCCATGCCGAAACAAAAGAATACCTTGCCTATAATGTGGGTATTTGCAACCGCATTAACAATTGTGGCTACCATTACAGCCCCAAACAGTATCTTACCGACAATCCAACAAACCACCAACGAGGCGTTGCAACAAAAATCAATGCCACGTTGGTAAACAAGCAACAGCCTTGTTTACATACTGCCAACATAAACGTTGATTACATACCCCGCAGCCTGTTTGACAGGAGTCTTGCCGAATACGATAAAAACAATTTTGCGTTGGGACTTGAAAAGTTATTCGGAACACAGCTTTCCATTGACCTGTTAAGAAGGTTTTACATAGGCACTGCCAAAAACCCTGCATTTAGCACTATTTTCTGGCAGCTGGACGACCAGTACAGGGTGCGGACGGGTAAAACATGGGGTATAATCCTGACACGTTAAAAAGGCTTAAAAATGGGCAACAAAACGTTAACACACCGTTAACGCCTGTTGATTGGGTGCATAGCAGGATGCTAAGGGAAAAGAAATTGCAGGGTTTCCGGTTGCAACAATGCCTGTTTGGACTGCACCAATTGCAGCAACAGGATAAAACACTACCTATTGCTATTGTGGAAAGCGAGAAAACAGCCGTTATAGCTACCGTATATATGCCCAACTATATATGGATGGCAACAGGCGGTGCGCAAAACGTTAACGGTGCGTTAATGCTACCGTTGAAAGGCCGCAAAGTGGTTTTATTTCCTGATGTAAACCAATATCAACAATGGTCAACAAAAGCCAACAACATTTCCCAACAATTAGCAACGCGCATTATTGTATCTGACTTTATGGAAACAAAAGCAACAACAGAAATGAGGGAAAAAGGGGCAGATATTGCCGATGTGCTTATTAAAAGAGATAGCAGCACAGAGCTGGCGTTAACGGATAGTGATTACCCGGTTATGTGGGACACTCGATTAAACCCTGTTGTATAGGTTGCAAAATATTTGCAACTTCGTAATACATTTTTAAAGGTTAGTTTACCCCTAAGTAGCCGGAAAGGTTATTTAGGGTTTTTTGTATTTAAAGGC
>DASPJH010000441.1:0-11019 GCA_035628715.1 Bacteroidia bacterium | reverse complement strand
TGGATCTGCTACTGCGCCAGCACCTTGACCTATGCTCATACCGACTGGATGCCTGGCAAACAGGAATGGCAAACCGCCGGATATATAAGTATAAAACTCCCCAATCGCCGGCATACAAAGAGGGAATTTACTTGGGAGCATACGGTTGGGTGGAAGACCTTACAGTAAAAACACGAGAGTACCTGCCTGAAAACACAATTGATGGCATTACCAGTCCTGTGGAAGATACGGAAGGAAGGCTGGGTTACATTTTTGCACCCAGTATGAACCAGGCATCGGCTGCAGCGTTGTTAAAAAGCGGCTATGACTCAGTAAAAGATAATGAGTGGGGCAGCGATTACGGTTATCCCCGGCGTATCGGTTTGAGTTCAGAACGTGTCCGTAAAGCAATGCACATTTTTGAGGCTTTGAAAAATGGCCAGGAACTAGGCCTGATACTGGGTAACGAGTTTGAGCGTAATGTACGTGAGCGTATAGGAAGCCAAGGCGCAGATATTGTAGAAACCCTGTTAGATACTTTCAGGTCCAACTTCCTGTTCGATCCTGTGACACCAGCTGAATCAGGGCAACCGCTTGAAAAATCGCAGCAGAAAATAAATATTAATGGATTTAGGCTATACCGCTGTACACGTCAGGATGCAGGATCAGAATATCCTTATGGAATTATTGGGACCCTGCCACCAGCAAGTGGAGGAACATCAGAACAGGCGGCCCAGTTTGAAGCAATAGAAGCCTCGCTTGATCTTATTGCTGAATCAATTGATGCATTGGGAGATTTGTGCATGGCTGAGGCTTCTTACCAGTTACTGCTTGAAAACTTTGGCGCCAGCAGTGCCATTGCTAACCTGGTGCAAAAGGGAGAAGATTTTCCCAAGCGGATGGATATAATTGAAGGGGAAGATACTGGCGCAGCTCTAATGCAGCGATACGCTCTTACTTTTTCAACTGCGGGAGTAAACAGTTTAAACGGCTGGCCTTCGTCTCAAACACTGCGCGCAAAAGCAGAACCTTACCTGAATAAATGGGTGGCCTCAAAACTGCCGGAAGGCGAGAATATTTATTGCACAGCTCAATTCCTGCAATTAAGCACTTTACTACCCCCTGGCTACGTTATAAACGATCCCGAAGCAGAACCATCTACAATATACACTACTGATATAGTCAGCCCTGCTGATTTAGGCTTGCAGCCCATTGATTTATTGTACCTAACGGAGAACGATTACAATAATGATGAAACAACGTTAAGCCAGTTAATCCGTTATCATATTCGCAATAAATTCGGCCTACTTGCTACCACTGACGTATTTGTTGATTACCAAAGCCGACAGGCATTGCCAAATGGAGCGTATACATTTTACGATGTATTGCCCACATTAAGGCATCTTAATAAAATAATTACTGATAGCCGTCCGCTTACCGCTCTTGATTTTATGTTCGGGCATGAATTGAAAGACGGAGCAGATAATGGTTGTGACGTAAATGAAATGTATGGAAGGCTGAATAATGTGTTGGCAATACTAAGTAATCTTTCATCAACGTTTGGGCTGATCAAAAGCCGTATTACCGATGATAAAGCTCTTGCCGGAGATTATCAGGTATTACAAAGTACATTGCTGCAGGCTGCGAGGGCAGGCATAAGCGGTGCAACGCCTAATTACGCAATTGAAACCACCAATATGGTTAAAGATGCATGGTTGGCCCAGGTTAATGCTGTGCTGGATGATTTAGGGAAAAGAATAACATCCGCAACGGCAAAGCTAACTGAAGCTCAGTCAATGCTGACTAATACACCGGCAACAGATGTAACATCGGTTCTTACCGAGGCCGCTAAAGCATTGTTCGGCAAGCAGTTTATGCTAATACCCAAATTTAAACTGTTCAATTCCGAAGAAATTTCTGCCGCCTATACCGCAGCGCCTGATATTTTGCCGGCAGATATTCCATTGCCTATGGAAGAATGGATGCAAGGCATATCAAAAGTGCGCAATAAAATGACAGTAGTTGATAACCTGAATACCTTTACTGAAATTCTGCTGGGCGAAGAACCTGGAGCGTGGCCATTGCAATTGCCATTTGTGGCAAATGATAAATGGTACGGAATGAAAAATGCAGATGTTGACCACGATGCCAGTAAACTATCGGTGGTTGTACAGCCATTCGACACTACAGTTACCGGTGCTGATTTTTCAGATTGGTGCTCAGGCATTATGGTAGACGAATGGAGCGAGATTATTCCCTATCCAAAACAAACTGCCGGGCTTGCTTTTAACTATGATAAGCCTGTAGCTAAAGCACCCAACTGTATTTTGCTGGCGGTATCACCGGTTGTAGACAGTAATGGCTGGAGTTTTGACCATCTGTTAGGCACTGTTAATTCTGCGCTTGAACTATCTAAAATCCGTGCTGTTGACCCCCAATTACTGGGCGAGTCTGAATACGGCCATATACTTCGTGCCGTCGTAAGTCCCTATCAACCCGAAGGAAAGACAATAACATCAGAAATAGAACGGGCTTTTACTATCAATCCTTAATAATTAAAAATAAATGGCAAACGATTATAGATCATCAGTAATATGGGCCACAGTAGAGGCGCAGTTGCGATCAAAAGACCTTATTCATACCTTGCCCGCCATTGTTCATGACCCGCTGTGGACATTAAGCACACAATGGAGGATAGGTGAATTTAGAGGAGAAGACACAGGATTCCCTTTGCTGGCCCGGGCACATGTACGCAACACACGTATTACACGGTACGCTCCGAAGAATGGAGATGTACAACCAATCAGCCAGGATGTTCCCATAGAGTGTATAATTGAGCGGGAGCAGATTGAAATTGACCTTTCCACCCGCCTGCAAATGGGTAAATACTGGTTTAAACTGCTGGCACTTCACGGGATGAAAGGTAAATACGAATCATTATTCAGCCGGGAGTTTCCAATTGTCGAAGCCACAACACCGGAACAAATTAGCAATGCTGAAGCTTTGCAGGTACGGTTGCTTGCTCATGGAAGGACGGCAGATGGGTATGCGCTTTATGATTTTTTAACCACCCCGACACCTAAAAATGCAACTCACCTTGAAGACTATATACAAAGCGGCACCACTAATTTTGATTCTGGTGATATAACAGGTATTAATACTGCTATTAGTGAGTTTACAACTTTTTATAACCGTTTGTATTCACAACCCAATACTGATGAGTCAGCATGGGATGCAGGCCGTATGGAATACGAAGCCAAATTGTCGATGCCCGTCCCGGTTGGAAGCGGAACGGAGCAAAAAGTAATAAAAACACAGCGTTTTCCCGGTGGCAGGCTCAACTGGTATGAGTTTGATACAGACCCGGATACCACTGAGCTTATTGAGCCGGAAGGAGTTACAGTTGATGATAATGTAATCACAACCTTTAAAGCGCAAAAAGTTCAAGCCTCAGTTAATTTTTCAGGTATTGCGCCTGAACGTTGGCATAAAGTGCAGCAGGGCAACTACAACTATGCAGCAGTACAGCCAGATAAAACGGATGTGTTCAGCATGATTGTAAACGATTTCATTTTTGGTTACAGCAACGATTGGAGCATACTGCCCTTCGAGATAGATAAAGGCAGTTACAGCAAGGTAAAAAGTATTGTAGTTAAAGATGTATTTGGTGATTATGTGTATGCCGGAGGCGAATATGAGCAAAGCCAACCCGGTTATAATGAGCCGTGGACTATTTTTACCCTGAATAACAGCGGCAATCCCAATGATTTCGACAACAGCCTGTTTATTCCTCCGGTATCAGCTAAACAGCTAACTGGCGAGCCATTGGAAGTTGTTAACTTGTTGCGTGACGATGCGGCAGCTATGGCCTGGGCAGTAGAGAAAAGAATATCAAATGAAATTGGTGGCTCAACGGATGCCAGTGCGGCAGCTCTTAAGCTGTCGGATTATCTTAAATTTCAGGCTATGATTGACCCGATTACGGGTGAAGAAGAGGAGGGGCCCGGGGAAGGCATGTTTGACTTTGACAATTACGACAAAGCCAAAATACGCTACAAACTGATGAACAATGCCCCTGAAAACTGGATACCGCTAATACCCAAGCACGTGCCTGGTAGCGATTCTAAAACAGAGTATTGGCGGGCAAAAATTCCACGAATACTGCACAGTAAACTTGCCGACGAGGGGGACCTGCAGTTTATTGAGCCGCGAACACGAATTATGCGGCATGGACTGGATACTACACCCAATCAAGAATTATCATTTAAAAGCAATGACGTGCCCAGTGAAGGGGTGCTTTTAAGTCGCTCATACAGGCGCACCCGCTGGTATGATGGAAGTATATGGATATGGATGGGCCGAAACCGTAATGCAGGCAGCGGCACCGGTCTTAGCGGGCTTGAATTTGATGTGTTCTTAAAAACCAATGATCATACACCTTTAAAAGAAATAGATATGGCAAACCTGTCAGATGCACAAAGAAGGCAGTTATTACAATCACTGTCACCTTCATTTATTTATCAAAATTTAACGGCAGCCCAGCGCGAAGTGCTGTTAAAATCACTACCGCCGGCTGAATATTATGAGGCGCAATCAGCCACAAACCTTATATCGGGATATAACAGTATAACCGATACTAATAAAAAACTGGATGTTTATTTTGGTACTGCTGATCATCCCGTATTTGAATTTACCAGCACTACCCAGGGAAGTGATGATGAAGAAATGATTGGTACATCAGATGACATAGTGAATACTATTGATTTTGTGAGGATAGATACAGACTATTCGCACAATTATGAAAATCCAACATTTGAGATCATTAACTCTAGTAGTGCTGTTTTTGCAGTTGCACTACCTTTTACTGCACCTGCAGGTTTTAAAGTACGGATTACCTTCAATCGTCCTGATGGCCAGGGAGATGTATTGGTGAAGCTACTTGGAAAATATCAGGATGATCCAATTAATATTCCTTCCGCAATTTAATTTTCATCATTTGATGTCTTTTGAGATCAAGGTGGGTGAGAAGCTTGCCTTTACAACACTGGCCCAAAGTTTTGAACATATCACTTTGAGTTTACAGCAATTAATATCCTGCTTTTTAACTAAAGCAGGATATTTTATTTTGATACTGTATTCTCAGCTATTGCGAACAGCACGGTAACAGAAACTTAGCTGGAAATCAGATTACATAACCATTCCTTCCTGTTTCCATTAAATATGATTAACTATTTAAATGCATACTTCAGGCTCACGCTCAACAAGTTATTATAAAGGCCCACAATTCTTCTCGAAAAGCCATTATCAGTAAATATAGTGCGAGAATCGCCTTCGGCTATGGAAACAATGCTATATTGCCAGCGCAGTTGTATGCTTAATTGCTCGTTAATTTGGTATGCGGCTCCCAACAGCACACCAGTTTCAAACGGTTTTAGCTTGTCCTTATAATCACGTATGCCTGTAAAGTCTTCAGTTTTTGCATTAAATAAATAAGCCCCCGTCAGCCCCGCCTGCCCGGTGAATTTTTTCCAGGTGTAGCCAGCATACAGCGGTATTTCTACATAATGCACCCTGAATTTATCAAAAGCATGGGTGGCGGCGATGTTGTTTTCGTCAATCGTGCGCACTGCTCCTTTTTGCATGTACAAAAAATCCAGCCCCGCGCTCCATTTATCGGTAAAAGGATATTTTATCCAAAAGCCACCGTTCAGTCCTACTTTGTTATAGCCCGAAAGCATGTCGCCGTCCAGCTGGGTAAGGTTCAGTCCGCCCGCAATACCGCCCTCAAACCGCTGGGCTGATAAGCCAACGGTTAATAAAACAAGTGTTATAAAGGCGGCTATTTTCTTCATTTTTGTAAAAACCTTACTGAAGCCTCAATATAAGGCTGCATGAATGCATCGGTTTCAATAAAAGGTACCGACTTACGGAACTTGACATAAATCTGTTCTATAGTTTCCGACGATTTTAAGCCCGAGCTATTTTTGCGGATGTCCAACGCCTGCATAGCGGTAAATAATTCAATAGCCAGTATGCGCTCCAGGTTTTGTACAATGCGGTAGGCTTTGGTAGCTGCATTGGCGCCCATGCTCACATGGTCTTCCTGTCCGGCCGACGAAACAATGCTATCCACCGATGCGGGGCTGCAAAGCTGCTTGTTTTGACTAACAATACTAGCGGCGGTGTATTGCGGTATCATAAATCCTGAGTTTAGCCCCGGCTGGGTAACTAAAAAACTGGGTAAACCGCGCTGCCCGCCAATAAGCAGGTAGGTGCGCCGCTCACTGATGCTGCCCAGTTCGGCAAGGGCGATGGCTAAATAGTCCAGCACTAACGCCAGTGGCTGACCGTGAAAATTACCACCGGATATGGTTTCATCTTCATCGGGGAAAGCTAGCGGGTTATCGGTTACAGAGTTAATTTCGGTGTGAACTACATGTTTTACGTGGCTGATAGCATCTTTACTGGCCCCGTGTACCTGCGGTATGCAGCGGAACGAATATGGGTCCTGTACGGCTTTGCCGGGAGTATAAATTATCTGGCTGCCTTTAAGTATTTCGTTAAAATAGCTGGATGTATGCAAATGACCGGCATGCGGACGTACCTTGCCTACTTTGGCATCAAACGCTTTGATGTTTCCGTTGTATGCTTCCAGCGATACTGCTCCTATGGTATCTGCCCATAAAACAAGCATCTCAGCTTTCAGGAGGCACCAAACGGCGTAGGCGCTCATAAACTGGGTGCCGTTTATCAGTGCAAGTCCCTCTTTTGATTGTAATTCAATATTGGGTTTACTCAGTATATTATTGGCCTCTGAGCCGTGCAGGCGCTGGCCGTTGTAATAAATTTCGCCTTCACCAATCAAAGGAAGGCATAAATGGGCGAGGGGAGCCAAATCTCCCGATGCCCCCAGCGAACCTTGCTGGTACACTACCGGGTAAATGCCTTTGTTATAATAATCCACCAGCCGCTGAACAGTTTCCAGCTGCACGCCCGAATGACCGTAACTGAGCGACTGGACTTTAAGAAGCAGCATCAATTTTACTACCTCATGCGGTACTTCATCGCCGGTCCCGCAGGCGTGTGACAACAACAGGTTTTTTTGCAGCTGCTGAAGCGAACTATCATCAATGCTTATATTGTATAGCGAGCCAAAACCCGTGTTGATGCCATATATAGGGCCGGTGGTATTTTTAACTTTATTATCAATAAACTCACGGCAACGGGTTATTTTTTGTTTACTGGTTTCTGAAAGGTCAATAGAACCATCGGTTTGCACCAGCTGGTAAATTTCTTTCAGGTTAATCAGGTTAGTTATAGTATGGCTCACTTTTTATTTACTGTTTATAATTATTATTTTAACACACCGGCGGCTATTCTCCAAAATTGACATTATTTTCAAATCCCTAATTTCAAATCATCAATTATTTCCTCAAGATATAGAGGTAACTGTTCACCGTTTTGCATGTTTTTGTAGGTCAGCCGGTCGGTTTCCATTTCGCTTTCACCAATAATTACAGCGTAGGGAATTTTGTTGGCATTAGCAAAATCCAATTGTTTTTTCAACTTGGCTGCCGATGGATACACCTCTGCATTTATTCCTTCCTTACGTACTTTAGCCGCCATTGGCAGGGCATAGGCCAGCGCATCATCCGTCATACAGCAAAACAATACCCGTGTAAATGAATCCTGGATATTTTCAGAAAAAATGTTCAGTTCTTCCATCACATCGTAAATCCGGTCTGCGCCAAATGAAATACCTACGCCCGAAACATCCTTTAATCCGAAAATACCAGTTAAGTCGTCGTACCTTCCGCCCCCGCCAATACTGCCCATTTTAACATTGTTTGCCACCACTTCCAATATGGCCCCGGTGTAATAATTCAGGCCGCGGGCAAGGGTTAGGTCTATTTTTAATTTGGTAAAATCAAATTTGCATGATTTTAAATATTTAAAAACGGTTTTTAGTTCATCAACACCTTTGGCACCTTCACTTTCACTGGTAAATAACCCCGACAAATAATCCAGGGTAGCATCATTATTTCCGGTAAAGGCAATAATTTCTTCTGCTTTGGTTACTTGTCCGGGAGTAAGTCCATTTTCACCCAGCTCTTTCTTCACCCCGTCCATTCCTATTTTATCCAGCTTGTCAATAGCCACGGTAAATGCAGTAAGACGGTCGCCAATGCCCAGTAATTGGGCAATACCCATTAATACCTTGCGGTTATTAATTTTTATGGTAACATCAATACCGAGTTCTTTAAAAGCTTCAGCATAAATCATTACCAAATCCACTTCATTAACCAAAGAATCAGAGCCGATAATATCTGCATCGCATTGATAAAACTCGCGGTAGCGGCCCTTTTGGGGGCGGTCGGCCCGCCATACGGGCTGCATCTGGTAGCGGCGGAAGGGAAAAGTGATATCGTTGCGGTTCATTACCACAAAACGGGCAAAAGGAACAGTCAGGTCATAGCGTAGTCCTTTTTCAGCGAGCTGTGTAGCCAGTTTGTTTGCGTGTTTATCCACCCAGTCGTTATCATTCACCTTACTGGTAAAATCTCCCGAATTCAAAATTTTAAACAGCAGCTTATCGCCTTCATCGCCGTATTTGCCCATTAAGGTGCTCAGGTTTTCCATAGCAGGGGTTTCAATAGGCTTAAAGCCGTATTTTACAAACACTTTCTCAATAGTGCTGAATATATACCGGCGCTTTACTACTTCGGCGGGGCCAAAATCGCGGGTTCCGGAGGGAATAGATGGTTTTTGCATAACGTTGCGCAAAAGTAGCTAATTGCCAACGAACGTTTTTAACCGTTGAAAAGTCTATGCTATTATAAGCTACTTTTTCGCGTCTTTTTCTCAAACAATAAACCTGTATAAAAATTATAAGGGAATCGTAGCTACATTAATTTCAGATAACAACCGGCAATCATATTCAGTGATAATTGTAAGTTAAAAAGGTTAATTGGTAAGGGGCGGGTGGTACCGCCCTTTTTGTTATGATTGTTGCCAGGAGGTATTGCATCTGTTAAAATTCAGGGAGAATTGTACCATCAATTGAATGATCAGCAGGTCTTACTTCACCAGTTCACCCCTCAGCCTTTGCAGTTCAATCTCGGCCAGTTTAAGGTTATACTGGGCGTCAATCAGCCGGGTTTGGGCATCCTGGTAGTTGCGGTCGGCTTCTTTTACTTCCAGCAGTGTAGAAAGTCCCTGGCGCAGGCGGCCCTCAGCAATGGAAAGATTATCATTGGAAAGCTTCGAAATTTTAGCCGCAATATTTGCCACATCAATATACGACAGATAATTGTTATACGCCCTGCGATAGCCAAGGTCTACCTCGTTTCTCAGTCGTTTAAACACCAGTTCGCTGGTATTGATATTTATCTCGCCGATTTTTTCCTGGGTTCGTATGGGAAAACTGCGGAATAACGGTATGCTGGCGCCAATACCAAAGTTTAAACCATTGCTCTGGTTCAGTAGTGAAAAGCCTGCTTCGCTTTGCTGGCGGGTGTATGAATATGTGGTAGTTACTCCCACCCAAGGATACCGCTGGGCGCTTATTTCGCGCTTTTGCAGCTGGGCAATGGTAATACTGCGCTGGGCTGAAAGCAGGGCGAAATTTTTGTTTTCAATATCGCCTTCCACTGCGGGCAGCTTCATCAGCGTATCGTTAACAATAGTATCGGGCACATCAAACTCAATACCTGCATCGCGGGCAAGGGTGGTATTAAACCCCATTTTCAAATTATTCAGCCCATTTTGTTGCAAAATAAGGTTCGATTCATACGTGTTCAGGTCTATATTAACCTGGTTCACCTCAAAAGCTGAAACACTGCCCACCGAAAACTGAGTATTGATGATCTCCGCCCGTTTGCGGATAAACTCCAGTGTTTTTTCGGTAGCTTTAATCTGCATTTTTTGTCCCACCAGGCCATAGTACTCCTGCATCACCTGTGCAATAGTGGTTTGGAGTTGTTCTTTCAGGTTAAAGTCACTCTGGCGCTGTAGCTCTTCCAGCCGGTCTTTGGCAGCAAACATGCGGAAACCGTCAAACACCGTCCATTCCAATGCTATATTGGCGTTCAGGTTGTTAGAGCCCACCCCCGTGCGCTGTACGCTAAGGCCGCTGGTAAACTCCTGGTTAATGGTGTTATTGGCCGTATTGTAGGTAGCATTCAGCGATACATCGGGCAACATGCCGGCATTTCCGGGCGTATTATTAATATCTGCTATAATGGTTTCGTTTTTTACCAGCAGTATATCGTAATTGTTCTTTAAGGCTATTTCTATGGCTTCGTTCAGCGTAAGCAGCTGCTGGGCCTGGATGGTTGTCCAGCCTGCCAGCAATGCGCCGCTAAGCAGCCACTTCAGCAACTTCCTCTTCATGTTTTTTTACTTTTTTGGCTGATAGGTATGAATAAATACCTGGTATTACGTACAATGTTAAAATCAGTGAGAACATAACCCCGCCCACAATTACAATACCCAGCGGAATACGGCTTTGGGCGCCTGCACCCAGGGCAAGAGCAATTGGAAGGGCGCCTAACGCCGTAGCAAGGCTGGTCATCAAAATAGGACGAAGGCGCAGGGTAGCAGCTTCTATTACCGCATCTGTTTTCCTCATATCAGGATTGCGCTCGCGCAGCTGGTTGGCAAACTCCACGATAAGGATACCGTTTTTGGTTACCAGCCCTATAAGCATAATCGCCCCAATCTGGCTGAATATGTTGTTGGTCTGGCCGAATATCCACAACGAAAGCAGCGCACCTGCCAATGCCAGCGGAACGGTGAACATAATAATAAAAGGATCGCGGAAACTTTCGAACTGGCCGGCAAGAATCAGGTATACCAGTAGCAGCGCAAGCCCGAATGCAAACGCAGTATTGGAAGAGCTTTCCTCGAAATCCCTGGATGGTCCGGTAAGCGAAGTGGTAAAGGATTCATCCAGCACCTTAGCTGATATTTCTTCCATAGCTTTTATGCCGTCGCCAATGGTTTTTCCCTGGGCCAAACCTGCAGAAATAGTAGCCGAGC
>DASPJH010000440.1:0-2433 GCA_035628715.1 Bacteroidia bacterium | reverse complement strand
CATCAGGCAACTGTAAGCTGAGTAGTAATACGATTCGTCCTTGCCACTTTCCATTACATCCGTATATAGTTTTATGGCATCATCCGTTTTGCCGCTTTCATGCAATACACGGGCTTTGCGGTATTTATATTCCAGCTTCTGTTCATTGTTGGTATAACTATCCGCTGTTTTAGTGTTTAAGGCTGCCAAGGCCTTATCGTAATATCCACCATCAAAGTACAGGCGACCTTTTAATATAGCCTCGTCATGTTTTTTACCGGAAACTGCCTCTTTCTGTGCATTTTTATCATCTTCAAGATTTTCCGCACCATAGCGGGATACCATGCCTCGGTAGGTTTCGGAGTTTTTAGTGTCGTTTTTCAGAAAATAAAACCACGAGAGCCTTATATAAGCGCTCTTCTTCAGGTTCTCACCGGTATGCAGGGATACATATATTTTAAAATAAATATCGGCATCATTATCACCCCTAAAAAGCTTGGCGAGGCCCAGTAAATAATCCAGGTAATAAAAGTTAATATAGTCTTTGCCCCTGGGCCTGTTTTTGAGGGTTTCAATAGCAATATCCGTTTTTTTGCACTTTACGGCAATATTGGCCCGCAAGTAGGCATTCAGCAGGTTGGTCTTATAATCGGTGGTGTTTTTTTCTACCAGCTTCCAGGCATCCAGTGGTTTTTTTAGCACAAATATTTCCAGGTAGGCATATACAAAAATGGCCTCCTGCTTAAGCTGCTCCACATAATTGAGGCTGGATTTGGAATTAATTACCGCCTCAATTTTTTTTAACCCTTCATCAATATTCCCCTCCAGTCCGGCTATGCTGGCCATCCACTGGTAGCTGCCAGGTATTGTGCCCACAATGGTTTCCAGCATACCCATGGTTTTTTTGTTGGGCAAAAAATCAGGATGTTTTTCAATATTGGCCTCCAGCAGTTTGTATGCTTCCCTGATTTCCGTGGCGGCTTTAAAATAATCCCCGAAACGGATGCGGTTGGTTGACCAGTGCACGTACAATTCAGCCAGGGCATAATTGTACCAGGGCGAAGTTTTATCGCCTTTCTCCAGCGCTTTTATTCGCTCACCCCGGGCTGCCAGCAGTTTTTCATATTCCGCTTTGTTTTCATTGATCATAATGGTGAAGAAATCAATATAATCTTCGCCTAAAAACACCAGCGTATTAGATGGGTTTGCCGCTTTTTCCTTTGCCAGCAGTTGCCTGCCTCCCTCCAGTTTCAGGCTCAGAATTTCTTTCATGGCGGAATGGAACTGCGAGTTGTAGTCGTAGTCCGCCAAAGCCTGAAATGGCAATAAAACAGCTGCGATAAAAACAAAAAAGCTCCCCGAAACTATTCTGGGGAGCTTTGTATATGTTGTTTTTCTGATCACTCTTGGTTAGGCTGTTGCTGCTTCTTCAACAGCATCAGCGGTATGAAGGTCAACAAGAATACGTCCGCAATGTTCACAAATGATAATGCGTTTGTTCTGACGTATATCCGACTGCATTTGTGGCGGAATAGTACCAAAGCAACCGCTGCATGAATCACGTACAACGCTGGATACAGCAATACCGTTTTTAACAGTTTTGCGGATACGGTTGTATGCTACCAGCAGGCGCTCTTCAATCAGCTTTTCAGCTTTTGAGCGTTGCTTCAGTAAAGTATCTTCTTCTTTCTCAGTTTCGCCAACAATGTTTTCCAGCTCTTTTTTCTTGTTCACCAGGTCAATACGGCGGCCTTCCAGTTCGGTGTTTGAGGTTTCAATCAAACCTTTTTTCAGGTCGATTGATTTTTTAAGCTCATTCATCCTTTTTTCGGCAGCCTGGATTTCAAGACCCTGTATTTCAATCTCTTTATTTAAGGCGTCAAACTCGCGGTTGTTTTTAACATTAGTAAGCTGCCCTTCGTATTTTTTAATATAGTTCTGAGCGTCTTTAACCTTGTTCTTATTAGCCTGGATGTTCGCCTCAAATTCAGCAATTTCATCGTTGAATTTTGAGATACGGGTTTCCAGCCCGGCTATATCATCTTCCAAATCGGCAACTTCCATTGGAAGTTCACCCCTGATAGATTTAATCTTGTCAATTTTAGAATCGATTTCCTGCAGCGTGTGCAGCGCTCTCAATTTTTCTTCTATGGTGGCTTCCATTCTTATTTATGGTACTTAATGGGGTTGGTGTTTAGTTCAGTAAAAAGAACCGCAAAGGTAGGAAACTTTTCTGACAAAATCTCACCTATAAGTTCAACAGTAAATTGCTCACTTTCGTAATGCCCTACATCCGCAACCATTATACGGCCTTCTGCATCAAAAAACTGGTGGTATTTAAAATCGGCAGTCACCAAAGCATCAACACCTTTACCAATCGCCTCCTTTAGCAGGAAACTGCCCGACCCGCCACATACGGCCACCTTCTTAATTTCTTTACTGAAAGGAGTATAT
>DASPJH010000439.1:0-3588 GCA_035628715.1 Bacteroidia bacterium | reverse complement strand
TTTATCGCCAATGGTTTTTTCAGTTTCTGCCAGCGGAAATTCATACAGGTTTGCCCATATATCCGTTTGCCCGCGTTTTTGTAAATGGGCAAAACCGGGTTTTTCAAAAAAAAGGTAGTTAAAGTAACGTGCTTTAACGGCTGTTTTCTTAGATTTTACAGGCAATGCATCCACTCTTTTTTGTTTCAGAGCAATACAGGAAATTTTTAAGGGGCAAACTCCGCAATCAGGATTTTGAGGCTTGCACTGCAGGGCCCCAAACTCCATCACGGCTTGGTTATAGGTAGCAGGGTTCTCTGTATTAATAAGCTCGTTAGCCAGTTTTAAAAAGGTTTTCCGGCCTTCGGTACTGTCTATAGGGGTATCAATGCCAAAATAACGGGCCAGTACCCGGTACACGTTGCCATCCACCACAGCAACAGGCTCATTACCGGCAATAGATGCTATAGCTGCTGCGGTGTAGCTGCCCACACCCTTTAACTTTAGTATGTCCGTATAGGTAATTGGAAATTTGCCATTCAGCTCGTAAGTTATCATTTTGGCTGCCTGGTGCATGTTGCGCGCCCGGCTGTAATATCCCAGCCCCTGCCAAAGTTTAAGCACTTCATCTTCGTGAGCGCCTGCCATTGCGGCTATATCAGGGTATTTTTCTATAAATTTATGATAGTATGGCATACCCTGGTTTACACGTGTCTGCTGTAAAATAACTTCCGAGAGCCATATCTTGTATGGGTCGCGTGTATTTCTCCAGGGTAAATCACGCTTATTCAGTGCATACCATGATTCAATAATTTTATTAAAACTCATAAGATTGGAAAACAAAATACTCTTTTGGACGTTTTTTTATTGATTTTGGGTTTAGTTCTAAGTGGTTAATATTCAAAAGCATTAAATTTGCAGCCACAGAGGGCTATTTTTTTAAGCACACAAAACTCGTTTTTTATTATGACGAAAGCAGAAATTATCAACGAAATCGTAAACAAGACAGGTATCGGTAAAGCTGAAGTACAGCAAACTATCGAAACATTTTTCAAAGTGATGAAAAACTCAATGGTTGAGGGTAAAAACATTTACTTCAGAGGGTTTGGCAGTTTTGTGCTCAAGAAAAGAGCTAAGAAAGTGGCACGTAACATCTCTAAAAACACAGCCATTGTGATTGACGAACACTTTGTTCCGAAGTTTAAACCTGCAAAAACCTTTGTAGAGAAGGTTAAGAAAAGTGAAAACGTAAAATCACTTATGAGCAAATAATAAGAGCCCCGGCTCTTTTGTTTTACGCCTGCAACTGTTGTTTATTTGCAGTTTCTTTACATTTAAGCCCCTAAAGAGATTGAAAGAGAAACATATTGTTGCAGGTTTGTTATTTATATGCTGTGCCGGCCTTGTGGCCCTGCTGGCTTTTAAAGGCTTTAACAAACCGGTTAAAACCCTTAACGACAGCCAGGCGGAGGAGCGCTTTGACGCTGATTTTAACCAAATTATCACCACTGCTAAAAACCAGCTGGGAGGGTTTGAAAAATCGTTTGTGAATGAGCACATAGGCTTATTTAAAAACAATGACACAGCGCAGGCATTTGCGGCAGGCCGGATGCTTACCCGGTTCTGGGATTCGTTGCAGCGGTACGATATTTCAGGCTATTACTATTATGAAATGGCCCAGCGCAACGGAACCGAGTTTAACTTTATGAACGCTGCGCAGCGTTTTCTTGACCACGGCCGCAACCTTGAAAGCCCAAAAGAACATAAATTTTATGTAGCCAAAGCCAAAGAAGGTTTTCAGAAAGCTTTGGAGATAAACCCCGGCAACCTGGATGCAAAAACAGGCTACGCTATATGTGTGGTGGACAACCCGCAAAACACCATGACAGGGGTAATAATGCTGCGGGATACAGTGCTGAAAGCCGACAGCACGCATTTGTGGGCTAATTATGAGCTGGGTTTGCTGCAGATAAAATCAAACCAATTGCCAAAAGCATTGGCTACTTTTAAAAAATTAATATCTTTGCAGCCCTTAAATGGCAACTGGTATCTCCATCTTGCTGATATAGAGCATAAAATGGGAAACAAGGAAATGGCTATTCTTTATTATGAGAAAGCAAAAGGCCTTACCCCGGATGATGAAACCAGGAAAAGCATTGAAGGAGTGATTAAATCACTTAAAAACGAACATTAAAAATTTAAAAGATTTATACTATGCCCAGCGGAAAAAAGAGAAAAAGACATAAGATAGCCACTCACAAGCGCAAAAAAAGGTTGAGGAAAAACAGGCATAAGAAAAAATAAGCCTTTTTAAACCTTTTAGGCTAAACACACACAGTAAACTGCTCGCAGGGAGTTTAATGCTGCTATAGCATTGGCGAACGAATTAATAATAAATGCCACCCCTACAGGCTTATTTATTGCGCTGCTCCGTGATAAAAAACTGATAGAGCTGCACCAGGAAAGTGGTAACAACCAGTTTTCTGTAGGCGATATTTATCTGGGGCAAATACGCAAAATAATGCCTGGTCTTAACGCCGCGTTTGTAAACGTTGGGTATGAGAAAGATGCATTCCTGCATTATCTTGACCTGGGGCCGCAAATACGTTCGTTGAATAAGTTTGTGAAGTTTGCCCAGCAGGGAAGTATCCGCAACGGCGACCTGAAGAATTTTAAAACCGAGCCTGATATTGTAAAAACAGGCAAAATCACTGAAGTTTTTCAAAAGGGAAAACATGTGCTGGTGCAGGTTGTAAAAGAGCCCATCAGCACAAAAGGCCCCCGCATCAGTTCCGAAATTTCAATGGCGGGACGCTATATGGTGCTGGTGCCTTTCAGTACTCAGGTTTCGGTTTCCAAAAAAATCAAATCGTTTGAGGAGCGCTCACGCCTTAAAAACCTGGCATCCAGCATGAAACCGCCGGGTTTCGGGGTTATTATCCGTACCGTGGCAGAAGAAGCTTCGGCGGCCGAGCTGCACAAGGATTTACTGGACCTTACCAACCGCTGGCACGAGGTTGCCAAAGCCCTCTTTAAAGCCAATCCGCCTGCCCGCATACTGGGCGAAATGAATAAAACATCGTCGCTGCTGCGCGACCTGCTGAACGAGAGCTTTACCAGCATTGTTGTTAACAACCAGCAGGCGTATGACGAAGTGAAAAGGTATGTAGGCCAGATTTCTCCGGATATGGAGAAAATTGTGAAGCTGCATGCCGGCAAGGCTCCCGTTTTTGAGCAATACGGAGTAGATAAGCAAATTAAGCTGGCGTTTGGCAAAACGGTTTCGTTTTCCGGCGGCTCTTACCTGATTATTGAGCACACCGAGGCGCTGCACGTGGTGGACGTAAACAGCGGCAGTAAAAGCGATAACGACCAGAACCAGGAAGAAAACGCCCTGAAGGTGAACCTGGAAGCTGCCGGCGAAATTGCCCGCCAGTTACGTCTGCGTGATATGGGCGGTATCATAGTGGTGGATTTTATTGACCAGAAATCGCAGGCCAACAAGCGCACCGTATACGAGAAGCTGAAAGAGGAGATGAAAAGCGACCGGGCGCGGCACAATATTTTGCCCATGAGCAAATTTGGGCTGATACAGATTACCCGCCAGCG
>DASPJH010000438.1:0-2814 GCA_035628715.1 Bacteroidia bacterium | reverse complement strand
AGGGATAAGATAGGAGCGTCCCAGCGCTGCCATAAACCTATCGTTGAAGAATTTCTGCCTCATGTCTATTCGTATTTTAAACTGTTTGCAGGGTTCAGCCAGGCCGCTTTAAGTGCCTGCCACAACATGGTTAGCAGCGCTATCAGTGATGCTGCCAGTACCGCCAGCAGGAAGTATTGAATGCCCGGGGTAATGTGGTAGGCAAAATCCGTGAGCCATTTATTCATGTAGATATAAGCGCAGGGTATAGCAATAATTATGGCCAGTAAAATCAGCAGCAGGTATGATTTAATTAATACAAAAACCACCTGGAGCGTGCTGGCGCCAATTACTTTGCGGATGCCTATTTCTTTGGTACGCTGCTCAATGCTGTAAGAAACCAGGCCAAAAAGGCCCAGGCAGGCCACAATGATTGCTATTACTGAAAAGTAACCAAATATTTTCAGCCGCTTGTCTTCTGCCTCGTATTTGCTGTTAAAATTCTCATCCACGAAAAAATATTCAGTGGGATATTTTTTTGAGTATTTTTTCCAGGTGTTTTCAGCAAATGCTACCGTTTCCTTTACATTACTCTCACCCAGTTTCAGCAGCATTACGCCGCCACCCGCACCTCCTGCTTTTTTCACCAGCACAAGCGGCTCAATGGGCTGCTGCATAGGCATAAAATGGTAGTCGTTTATTACGCCTACCACCTTACCGTCATAACCAAAGCCATTCATCAGCTCTACCCCGAAAGTGGAGTCCCAGCCAAACTCCCGAATGGCAGCCTGGTTCACCAAAAATGCCGCGGTATCATCCGCCTCGTTATTTTCGTCGAAATTGCGGCCTTTAATAAGGGGGATTTTCATTAAATCCAGGAAATCCGCATCCACACTATAAATGCTTATTAATTTTTCCTCGGCTTTACCTTTATAGCGGATGTATTGCAGTACTTTGCCGCCAAATTCTCCCGGCACCTGGCTGGCCAGCGATACCTTTTGAATGTTGGGATTCGACATTAATTCGCCTTTCATCACCTCAAATTTTGAAACAAAGGCAGTATCAGCACCAGGAATACGGAAGGCCAATACCCGTTGGTTATCAAACCCTGGATTTTTATTCTTCATATACTGCATCTGGCCATAAACAATAAGGGTGCAGCTGATCATAAATACGGCAATGGCAAATTGAACGGTTACCAGTAACTTACGGAATATTGCCGAGCCTGAACCCGGTATTTGCCCGGTTTTAAGCACTTTTACCGGCTGGAAACCCGATAGAAACCAGGCAGGATATAGCCCTGAAAATATACCTATAATAAGCACGCTGGCCAGCAAGGCGCTTACCAGGCCTAAGTTAAAAGTTAATGCGAGCGATTTCCCAGATAAATAATTAAATGCCGGTAATAAAAGCTCAACAAAACAAAGGGCAATGATAAGGCTGACAAATACAGTAAGCATAGACTCACCGATAAACTGGTAGAATAACTGGCTGCGACTGGCGCCGGCAGTTTTGCGAATGCCCACCTCGCGGCTACGGCGCGCAGAACGCGCCGTGGCGAGGTTGAGGTAATTGATACATGCAATTACCAGGATAAGAAACCCTATGGATGAAAAAATACGTATATTGGACTTATTGCTTACCCTTGCATATTCGTGCTTGAAATCGCTGCTGTTAAGGCGAATGTCTTTCAACGCCTGTAATTTGTAGGTAATACTTCCGTTTACATTTTCCGATTTCAGCCAGGGAACGATTTTTTCGTCCACCATCCCCTTTAATTTATTTTCAAATTCTTCTTTATTAATGGGGTTTTTAAATAATACATAATTTGTTTGCAGCATGTAGAACCAATCTCTTTCCAGCACGCTTACCAGGCCAGGATTCATAGAGCTTATAGACAAAAAGCCATTCACCTCGATATGAGAAATATCCGGACGATGTTTAATAACCCCGGTCACCTTGTAACTCTTCATAGTGAATTTGAGCATTTTGCCCAATGCGTCTTCGGTGCCGAACAGGGTTCGGGCCAGCTCATCAGTCACTACTATGCTTTGAGGTTCTTTTAAAGCCGTATTGGGGTCGCCTTGTAAAAATTCATAATCCAGTATTTTAAATAATTCAGGGTCGGCA
Source organism: Bacteroidia bacterium (assembly GCA_035628715.1). Lineage (GTDB taxonomy): Bacteria > Bacteroidota > Bacteroidia > UBA8524 > UBA8524 > SB11. The sequence continues at coordinate 705 of DASPJH010000438.1, read as the reverse complement.
AAATATAACCGCTCCACCTGGAAAACACGCTCATTAAACCAAAGAGTTTGCTTGGGTAACGGACTCAGTCGCACAGCTTCTTCTACTTCAGGAAAATCCTCTTTCACCGTGGGGGAGAACATATACGAGCTATAACTGATATTATCATCCTGACCGGATAAATTCAGAATAGAAGTAACCCTGTAAATGCGGTCGGCTTTGGTGTGGTGGCGGTCGTAATTCAATTCATTGGTGACAAATAAAAATATAAGTATACACGATGAAATACCCACCGATAAACCAAAAATATTTATAAACGATACCGTTTTATTTTTATAAATATTCCGTAATGCTGTTAAGAAATAGTTTTTTATCATTTCTTTTTGCTTTTGGCCTTTAGCCTTTAGCTTTTGGCTATAGACTTTAATTATTGTTTTTTTGCCTTTACGATTAAAAAGTTGTAAATGTTATACGGCAGCGCGTTCATGTTCAGCCACCAGTTTACCGTCAAAAAGGTGCACCACGCGCTCGGCCTGCTGGGCATGCTCGGGTGAGTGCGTTACCATTATCACGGTAGTTCCGGCCGCATTTAATGATTTAATGATGCTCATCACCTCGTCACCGTTTTTGGAGTCGAGGTTACCGGTAGGTTCATCCGCCAGGATTAATTTGGGCTTAGTTACCACCGCCCTTGCTACAGCTACACGCTGCTGCTGACCTCCGGAA
>DASPJH010000437.1:0-4490 GCA_035628715.1 Bacteroidia bacterium | reverse complement strand
TATCACCTCTTTTATAACGGCTTTCAGGCGCTCTTCAAACTCGCCTTTGTACTTGGCGCCGGCAATCAGGGCACCCATATCCAACGAGTACACCCGTTTGCTTTTCAGGTTCTCGGGTACGTCACCGTTAATGATACGGTGAGCCAGTCCCTCGGCAATAGCGGTTTTACCCACGCCGGGCTCACCTATCAATACCGGATTGTTTTTGGTACGGCGCGAAAGTATCTGCAGCACGCGTCGGATTTCTTCGTCGCGGCCAATTACCGGGTCCAGCTTGCCCTGGCGCGCCAGTTCGTTCAGGTTTTTGGCGTATTTATTAAGGGCGTTATACTGCTCCTCGGCGCTGGCACTGGTTACTTTCTGACCACCCCGCAATTCGGCAATGGCTTTTTTCAGCTCTTTTTCGCCTACCCCCGCATCTTTCAGTAGTTGCGCCACTTTGTCGCGACCCGCCAGCAGTGCCTGTAAAATATGCTCTACCGATACAAACTCGTCGCCGTTATCGCGGGCAATGCCCTGTGCTTTTACCAGTGCGGTATTGGCATCGTTGGTAAGGTACTGGCTGCCTGCACCGCCGCCGGAAACTTTGGGCAGGCTGTTGAGCTGGGCATCCACCACCTCGCTTATACGCGACTTATTTACATTGAGTTTTTTAAACAGGTAATCAAAAACGCTCTCATCGGTTTGTAGCAAACCTTTAAGTATATGCGCAGTGTCAATGGCCTGGTGTTGTTTTTCAACGGCCAGTTGCTGGGCCATTTGTATGGCTTCCTGCGATTTAATAGTGAAATTGTTCAGGTTCATAACGCTTACATGAATAACAAATTTGGTTCCGTGGGGTTTAAAGTGACGTTTTGGCTGGGACTGCTGCGATGCCTTACAGGGACAAAGACAAAATGGCAACATTTGATTACAAGGTTAGCCTGGAGGCTAACACCCGGAAAAGTCGAAGCGAGGACGCTTCGGCGAACGCCCACCGTCATTACGAGCGGGCATACTGGCAATGTTTCAAACAACAATAAAAACAGCGAAGCAATCCCGGTGAACAGGTTACAACCAGATTGCTTCACTGCCATATAAAAAATCCAACCATTACCCGATAGGCCGTTCGCAATGACGAGGGCGCGGGCTAAAGCAAGCAAGCTTCGGCAAACATTCCAACTATTCCCTACCTTGCCTGTTCTATAAAAAATCATAACAATATGCCCGAACTACCCGACCTGGAAGTATACAGCGAGAACCTGACCAAGACCTGCAAGGGGAAAACAGTGGATACCGTGCGCATTCATAAAGAAGGCTGGCATAAAGGCGCTGGTGCAAAGCTGGAAGAAACCCTGCCCGGTGAAAAGCTGCAGGTGGTGGAACGCGAGGGCAAGGAATTGCGCTTCCGGTTCTCAGGCGGGCATGTTATGGGACTACACCTGATGCTGAAGGGCAGGATTGCTTATTACAATCCTAAAAAACCCGCCAAACCCAATATTGCTGAAATTATGTTTACGGACAATACCGGTTTATTAGTAAGTGATTTTTTAGGGGCGGCCAACGTTAGCTATAACCCGGAAACCTCAAAGGTGCCGGATGCTTTATCGGAGGATTTTGATGTCGACTATTTTAAACCGGTATTGCAAAAAGAGAAAAAAACGCCCATTAAATCGGTGCTGTTAGACCAAAAAATTGTGCGCGGTATTGGCAATGCCTACGCGGATGAAATATTGTACGACTGCGGGATTTCACCCTTCGCACAGTCGGCAGCCATACCGGATGCAAAAATTAAAGAGCTAATTAAATCGTCGAAAAATGTTTTAAAAGACGCTATCAAACAGATTAAAAAAGCCGATCCGGATATAATTGCCGGTGAAGTGCGTGACTTTTTACTGGTGCATATCCCTAAAAAAACAGAAACGGAAAAAGGTGAAAAAATTCTGGTGAAAGAAATTAATAAACGTAAGAGTTATTATACCGAAAGCCAGGAAATGTATCCTAACGACTTGTTTTCGTAGTATTTAGTAAAGTAGTAAGTATAAGGTAGAAAGTCTGAATTAAATAGAATAGTTAATTATTAACTATTACTGCCAGATAATCTCCAGCTTATCGCTTCTCGAAAGCCCGGCAGGATTACAGCCGGGTTGGCCTTCGGGAATATCAATACCCATTTTACTGTAATAAGTTTCCCATACAGGCAGGGTTTGATGGGAAACCGTATCCTTAAACGTCATGGGTTCCAACTGGAAGAAGGGCTGGTTATTGTTGGCGTATTTATACGCATCGTAAATTAATTCGCTGCAATAATATTTGCCATTATTGTAAATAAACTCGTGGTCGTATGCTGTGCCACGTTTCTGAACAGCAAAGCTGATAGCACTGTCGTTTAACTTACGGTATTCTTTTTTCAGCCTGCCAATAATTACCTTAGGCACGCCGTTTTCATCCCTGTTACGGTTGAGGAAGCTTTCCAGCGGCGTTAAACGCACACCAGCACCTACCGCTTCAATCACAAAAACAGAATCCACCCTGTCATATACCAAACCAATATGTGAAAATGATTTCCCTTTATAACCGGTAGTCACTTTCTCAATCGCATCGCACAGCTCTCCGCAATCCAAATCCTGGAAAATTAAATCTCCGGATTGGTAGTTGAGTTTAGTAAGATTGGGCTGTTTTTGAGAACGGCAGGAAACAAACAAGCTTAGGATGACAATACAAAAAGCTGCATTAATTAGTTTCATAAATTCTAATCGTCAATATGTTTTTGATATACCATGCGCCATTTACCTTCGTGAAGTTCAAAAACATATGAAAAACTCCAAGTGGATAAACCCACAACCCCTGGTGAACCTCAATTGCGATGTATTTTCCATCCGAAGAAATAATGGGTCTGGAAAAAGCAAAATGTTTGGTTTTAGCCACGTCATAATTATTTCCATACTTAAGCCATTCCCGCCAATTATCCATCATCACAGAATCAAAAAATTCATATTGATTATAGCAATTAGTATCAATAATATGGTGATAGGATCCGCTTGAATCCGCCTGCGAATTTTCGTTATAAGATGATTTAAAATTGGGGTATTCTTTAACAATTGAAGAGTCTCCAAAATCCTTTAATTTTATAAATATATAATTATTCCTAAAATCAAAATTATTATCCAGACTACTGCTGACACCGGTTACCTTATATATACTATCTAACATATATAAAGTATAACCAAACAGGGTGTCACAGTATAATTTGGGTGTCGTAGAATCAGTACTAAGTGTGTTACTCACCTGGCCCTTATTCTCCCGGCACGAGAGTAAAATTACCAAACACACTATTGCTGCAATTAACTTCATTAGCACATTAGCATATTTTCAAATTAACACATTTATTCCAGCAAATCCGGCCGTCTCTGTTTGGTCCGCTCCACGCTTTGCTCGTGGCGCCAGTCTTCAATTTTTTTATGGTCGCCGCTCATTAATATTTCAGGAACTTTTATTCCCCTGAATTCTTCGGGACGTGTATATACAGGCGGGGCCAGCAACCCATCCTGGAAAGAATCACTCAATGCAGACTCCTCATCACCAATAGCGCCTGGAATTAGCCGCACAATAGCATCAATAACAATAGCAGCGGCCAGTTCGCCACCGGTCAGCACATAATCGCCTACTGAAATTTCTTTGGTTATATATAATTGGCGAATGCGCTCGTCAATGCCTTTATAATGCCCGCAAAGAATTATTAAATTACCTTTTAACGATAAGTTATTGGCGGTTTTTTGGTTAAACACCCAACCATCGGGGCACATAAAAATAATTTCGTCGTACCGCCTCTCCCCTTTTAACTGGTCAATGCAGCGGGCGATGGGCTCAGCCATCATCACCATTCCTGCACCACCGCCAAAGGTATAATCATCCACCTGGCGGTATTTATTGGTGGCATAATCGCGGATATTATGCACGAAAATTTCCACCAAACCTTTCTCCCTGGCCCGCTTTACTATCGAGTAGTTGAGGGGGCTTTCCAAAAGGCCGGGTACGACGGTTAGAATGTCTATACGCACAGTAGTTTTAAGTTTTAGGTGTTACGTTTTAAGTTACCTCACCCCGGGCGCAATTAGCTTCCGGGGCACACAGTCGCCCTCTCCTGAAGGGAGAGGGAGTTGCCAGGATGGCGGCGCCCTCACATCATCTAATTATCTAATCATCTGATTAGATTTCCTCATCACCCTTCGAGTCTCCCGTAATCTTCTCCACCTACCCACAATTCTTTGCCGCCCTTCGAGTCACCCCTTTCCAGGGCCTCAGGGGGACAAAGAATTGTTGGTGGTTGTTGCCGAACCCTACCTCACCCCGGGGCGCTAAGTAGCTTCCGGGGCACACAGTCGCCCTCTCCTGAAGGGAGAGGGAATTGCCAGGGTGGCAGCACCCTCTAATTATCTAATCATCTGATTAGATTTCTTCATCACCCTTCGAGTCTCCCGTAATCTTCTCCACCAACAATTCTTTGCCGC
>DASPJH010000436.1:0-2967 GCA_035628715.1 Bacteroidia bacterium | reverse complement strand
AAGACGCTATTGGCAAGCGCTACCGCCGCCACGATGCTATTGGTACGCCGTTTTGTATCACCGTTGACCACCAAAGCCTGGAAGATAATACTGTTACCATCCGCCACCGCGATACCATGAAGCAGGAGCGCGTGCCTATAGACCAGTTGAAGGGCATTATATCGCAAAAGGTGGATTGGCGAAACGTGCTTTAATATCGTTTTAAAAGCCGATGTCACTAGAACACCAACGACTCCGGCCCACTCCCCACCCTGTCATTCCGTAGGAATCTTCTTCCAGCCTGGATAACCAGTTGTCCACGTTGGGAGGAGATCCTTACAGAATGACAACAGGGCAGTAACTTTAAAAAAGTTGATGTTACTAGAACACCAACGGTTACAGCCCACTCCCAATCCCATCATTCCGCAGGAATCTTCTCCCGGCTTGGATAAACTCTACCAGTTGCACACGCTGAGAGGAGATCCTTCCAGGATGACAACAGGATAAAATTAAAAAGTTGATGTTACTAGATTACCAACGGTTTGCTGAGATTTACCTGAAGCCTCAAAACCAATCTGCTGTCAGTTTAAATGGTCTTTGTGCATCCTGTCAAAGAGCGTCTCTTTATAATAGGAAAAATAGATTTTTGGGCAACTTTTTTTCTGCACATATATTGAGGTATTCCTCCGAATCCTATAGATCATAAAGTTTTAGTTCAGAAAAAAAACACCGATTATTACGGATGACATCCATGAATGCTTTGAGATGCTGAAACGAGTTCAGCCATGACCGTGTCTTAGCGGCTTTGCGAGAAAAAGATTTGAAAGAACTCTTTGGCAATCAATTCATCATCAGTAGCTCCCTGGCATTGGCGCGGGCGGATTCACTCGGGGTTTCACCGCTTATCATCTTGGCTATCTCCTCCACCCTCTCGGCTTCAGCAAGTTGTTTTATGCGGGTTTCAGTACTATTGCCCAGCACTTCTTTATACACAAAAAAGTGCCGGTGGCCCGTGCCTGCAATTTGTGGCAGGTGGGTTACGCTGATAACCTGGTGGTTGTGTGCCAGCTGTTTCATTACACGGCCGGTTTTAGCCGCCACCTCGCCGGAGATACCCGTGTCAATCTCGTCAAAAATCAGGGTGGGCAACTTTACATTATCCGCCACCAGTGATTTAATCGCCAGCATCAGCCTTGAAAGTTCGCCGCCCGAAGCCACCTTATTCAACGGCTGCAACGGACTGCCCGGGTTGGAAGAAAACAGGAAGTTAATAGTGTCCATACCAGTTTCGTTTAGTTCGCCTTCTGCCAACGGGGTAACATTCACTTCCATCTTAGCGTTAGGCATACCTACCTGGTGCAATACCTGGGCTATGTTATCCTGAATCGGCCGGCGCTGGTCCATCCGGTTTTGCGAAAGGCAGGCAGCGGTTTCGGATAGTTTTTCCTTAAAAGCAATACAGGTGTCCGTCAGCTTCTGTATTTCCTCGTCCCGGGTACCGGCGGCAAACAGCTTTTCTGAAAGCTGGGCCTGTATTACAAGCAGCTCAGTAGTATTGGCTGCCTGGTGCTTTTTCAGCAGGTTATAAATTAATTGCAGACGCTGGTTTATATTGAACAACCGCTCATCGTCAGCCTGCACCGTATCGCTGATGGTTTGCAGCTCGTTGGCTACATCCTTCAGGTCTATCAGGGCGCTGTCTATACGTTTGGCTAATGCAGCCAGCCGCTCATCGTTCTTACCCGGACCCACCAGCTGTGTTTTAGCCTGGTTCAACAGGTCAATGGCAGGCAGCTCACTTTCATTCAATATATGGTAAGTATTCAGGGCGCCCTGCCGTATCTCCTCGGCATGGCTTAGCATTTCCTGCTCCTTTTCCAGTTGCTCCAGTTCGTTATCAGAAAGGCTGGCTTCTGAAAGCTCGGTATGAAGAAACGTAGCGTAATCAAGTTCCCGTTTAGCCGCTTCTTCATCGGCCTGCAGCTCTTTCAGCCGGATCTCCGCCTGACGAAATTGCTTATAAACCTCCTTATATTCCTTCAGTAAAGAAAAATGCCCTGCAAAAGAATCCACCACCGACAACTGGAAACTCCGGTCGTTCAGCCCCAGCGTTTCGTGCTGGCTGTGTATAGACACCAATTGATTGCCCAGTTCCTTCAATACGGTTAACTGAACGGGGGTATCATTAATAAACGTGCGCGATTTACCGGCTTCGGTTATTTCCCGGCGAATAATGGTGGTATCATCGTAGTCCAGTTCGTTTTCAGCAAAAAACTCTTCCAGCCCGTAGCCCTTAATATCAAAAGTACCCTCAATCACGCACTTTTCGTCCATATTACCCAGCGACTTCACATCGGCGCGGTCGCCCAGCACCAATCCAAGGGCCCCTAACAGGATGGACTTACCGGCGCCTGTTTCACCCGTAATGATATTCATCTGTGGATGGAAACTGATATTCAGGTCTTTAATCAGCGCAAAATTCTGAACCTTAAGCTGGGCTAACATACTCGCACCAAAGGTAAGAATTTAGTTAGTTCTGTAAGAAGGTGAATATCCACCAGTGAAGGTATTCTTATTTTAACTCACCCCTGATTGAGAAGGATGCTATAAGTACCCAACTTTTCCCCTCTCTTATTACATAAAGAGAGGGGCGCTTTAACTAAAGCTGACCGCAACAGCCAGCGCCCCACCCTGGCACATCCCTCTCTGGATGTAATCAGAGAGGGCCGACTATGATTAACTCCGCCTACCGGCCCTCGGGGTGAGTTAAAAAGTTTGCGCAATAAAACCATCCAATTTTTTTAAAAACCCTTTAATATTCTTGAGTCCCTCATTTCTAATTCATTAGTGTTCGAAACCTTTTTGCAGGCCATCCCCGGGCTGAAGCCGCGGGGTTACTGAATGGACGTGGTTAATCATAGCAACTTTGCATACCACAAATGAAAGGTTGGCGACTAAACCAATTATCACCAATAATCAATAGTCGTT
>DASPJH010000435.1:0-2695 GCA_035628715.1 Bacteroidia bacterium | reverse complement strand
TAACTAATACACCATCCTGGTGCGGCGCCAGGGTGGTGTTCAGCTCCCGCAAAAAATCCTTTCGCATACTGGTATACCCGCGGAATTTCTGATGGAAGCGGACAACGTTAAAATTCTCGTGGAAGGGATACGGCTGCTTACCATCCACCGAATACCTGCGCGCAAATTCATCGTGATTGCCCTCAAAATCCAAAAACACCACCGGCCGTGCTTCGCTGTCGAGTCCAAAGTCGCCAAGCGGCTTGCCCCGGCTGATAGAGTCGGCAATCTGCATCGCCAGTATGGAGCGCCCCGAACCTTCGGGACCACACAATACCGCAAAGTCATTCTTGTAAAAAAACTCACCGAACAGGCGTTCTCTTTTAGGCGCTGTTTCCATAGGCGGCAGGCAGTTCCTACCTTTCAGCGAGTCGAACATCTTTTGGTAACCGTAATTGATAGACATAGTATTACTCTGGTTGATCAGAGAGTAATAGGAAAAAAGAGATTTTGTTACCGTTTTTAAGGAAGTTTTTTTTCTCGCAAAGGCGGAATCAGCCTTCGCTAAAGCTATGGCTGATGAAACGGGTACAAAGGCAGCTCAGCCACGGGCTGAATTTTTCGGAGGCCTTTATCAATCTTCAGGTATACATGGCTCATTCCGTTGGTAATCATAATATAGTCCATGCCGTAGCCGTAGTTATAAAGCGCTGCCTGGGTCATAACCTTTGGTTCAAGCGTTATAAGCGGCGATTTACATTCCACCAGCAGCATGGGGTGCCCCAGGTTGTTGAAAACTACCAGGTCGGTGCGGCGGGGGCGGTTCAGTATAGTAATGCCTTTTTCAACTCCCACCAGCGAATGAGGCACTTTTTTCTCTTTCAGCAGGTAGTGGATAACATGCTGCCGCACCCATTCTTCGGGGGTCAGCGATACATATTTCTTCCTCACCACATCAAAAATTAATTTTCTTTGTGCCTCGGCTTTCACCCTGTATTCAAAAGCGGGAAGATTGAGCTGGTACATGTTTTTAGCGATACAAAATTAACGGATAAATGGCAGCACAGGCAAACTCATTTGAAAGTATTATGTCGGCCCTCAAAGCCCGTAAATTCTCGCCGGTGTATTTTCTGCACGGCGAAGAGAGCTACTTTATTGATGAGATAACCGATTACATAGAGAAAAACGTACTGAACGAAGGGGAGAGGGGCTTTAACCAAACCGTGTATTACGGTAAAGACACCGATATAGTTACCGTGCTGATGGCCGCCCGCCGTTTCCCCATGATGAGCGATTACCAGGTAGTGATGGTAAAAGAGGCCCAGGACATGAAAAACCTGGACGCGCTGGAAGGATACCTGCAAAACCCCGTGGCCAGCACCATACTGGTATTTGCCTACAAAGGCAAAAAGCTGGACAAACGCACCAAAACGGCTAAGCTGCTGGGCAATTTTATGCTGTATGAATCGGCTAAATTGTATGATAACCAGGTGCCCGGCTGGGTAACCGGATACCTGAGGCAAAAAGGCTATACCATAAACGAAAAAGCGCTGGCGCTGGTAACCGAATCGCTGGGCAATGATTTGGGCAAGGTAGCCAATGAGCTGGATAAAATGCTGCTGAACCTGGCAGGAACCGGGGTTACTGCCATTACCGTAAAAGAAATAGAAGACAATATAGGGATCAGTAAGGATTACAACATTTTTGAACTGCAGGACGCTATTGGCCGTAAAAACTTTGTAAAAGCCATTGAGATAGTGGATTACTTCTCCAATTCTAAAAATTCGGCCCACGGCCTCATAGTAATGCTGCCCACGTTGTATGGTTTTTTCAGCAAGCTGTATAAAATGCATTACCTGAAAGACCGCAGTAAAGAGGCAGTGAGTTCGGCCCTGGGTATTAACCCCTTCTTTTACAATGACTACAACAACTATTTCAAAAACTATTCGTCTATAAAGATTGAGAAAATTTTTAATACTATTTCAGAGTTCGACCTTAAATCGAAGGGGGTGAACAATACCGGGACGCCAGATGGGGAATTGATGAAGGAGATGCTGGTAAGAATTTTCAACTAAATTCACTTTTGTCGATTTTTCTTATTTATTTGCCTAAAAACTGATTCCATGAAAAAAAGTTTACTAGTAGCATCATTACTGGCGCCCGCGCTGATTTTTGCCCAGCAAAACGGCGGCGATGCCAACATTGTGCAGCAGCAAACCAACATATCCGTTCCTGCTGTTATCAAGCCCTATGTTAATCCCAACAGTAATGCAGGAAACGGCTTTGTGCGCAAAACCGGTAACCTGCCTTACAAATTTGATACGGTAGGGTATACGTATTATGACCTTCAGACCAATGCATCTATTGGTAACCGTGTGCTGGTGCACAGCGACGGCAAAATATCAGTAGTATGGACCTATTCTCCCGATGGTACGGCTGAGTTTCCCCTGCGTGGCTCAGCGTATAATCACTTTGATAATGTAAGCTGGGGAACAGTTCCTTTTTCACGAGTTGAAACCGAACGCCAGGGCTGGCCGAGCATTGGCGTCCTTCCCGGCGGAAACGAATACATAATTTCTCACTTTGCCACTTCAGGCGGTTTGCATGTTACCACCAACACTACAATTGGTGGAACTACATGGACCACCGGGCCGCGCGTACTGACTGCAACCGGCGGAAGGCCTATATGGCCCCGCGCCGATAACGACGGTAACAC
>DASPJH010000434.1:0-8852 GCA_035628715.1 Bacteroidia bacterium | reverse complement strand
TTCGTCATTTAAACAGGATAATATTGCCCACAGTTGCAAACATCACTCAACCTTTAGAAATTTGCCCGCAACGCATTACAAATTAAACTATTGAAACAATGGCAAAAACAGACTATAAAACCATACAGGAATACCACGATGCACAACCCGCCGAAGCGCAAAAAAGGATGCAGGCTGTCCGAGAAATAATACACAAAGTAGTTCCCGGAGTGGAAGAAGTTATAAGCTACCAGATACCCTGTTTTAAATACCACGGGTATTTAATTTACTATGCCGCGTTCCCCAGGCACATGTCACTGTCAAACCCTTTCAGCGAGGCGTTTCTTAAAAATTTTGAGGCAGAGCTTAAAAATTATAAGGTAAGTAAATCGGTTATCCAGTTTCCTAACGCCGACCCGTTGCCGCTGGATTTTATCAAACGTATTATTGAATTCCGGAAGATGGAGAATGAAAGTAATACGAATAAGAAGAAGGGGAAAAAGTAGCCTTCACTGAAGTTAAAGCTAGTGAAAGTGCGGTGCTGCCTGTCATTCCCGCGAAGGCGGGAATCTGTGGGATTTGATGCACGCTAAGACGCGAAGGACGCAAAGAAACACGCCTGACCGGCGCAAGTGAATGATAGTTACCCTGAACTTGTTTAGGGTATCAACTGTAATACGGTTATATTTCACGTATTAATTTTTAAATTATAACTAAAAGTTAAAAAGATTCCCGCCTTCGCGGGAACGACAGGTAACCGATTTATTAACACCCTCCCTTGACATTCTCCCTTTAATCCACTACCTTTGACTAACGGTTGTTAGTTATGCCCACCAGCACCAGTACCGCACGGAGAGAACAGATAATGCAAACATCCGCTCAGTTGTTTAGTGAGCGGGGCTATATGGCTACCTCCATGCGCGATATTGCTGATAAAATGGGCATTGAGGCCGCCAGCTTGTACAACCATATATCGGGCAAAGAGGATATTTTGCAGGAGATATGTTTCGGGCTGGCCAACCTGTTTTTGCAGGCCGTTGACGAGGTAAACGACATTTATTTTGACGCTGAGCAAAAGCTGCGCATGGCCATACAAAACCACGTGGAGATTTTGACGGCCAACCTTACCAAGTCGAAGGTGTTTCTGCACGAATGGCGGTACCTGGGTGGAGACAAAAAGAGCGAGTTTATCCGCCTGCGCGATTTGTATGAGGAGGAATTTACGGTGATACTTCAAAACGGCGAGGACGAAAACCTGTTTAACGTGGTGGACAAGAAATTCGCCGTGCTGAACATACTCTCGTCGGTAAACTGGATAACCGAATGGTACCGCCCCGACGGCAGGATGAGTCCGCAGGAAATAGCCCAAAAGCTGGGAGATTTTATCCTGACGGGGCTGAGCAGGCCGAAACCTTTTTGAAATTAGTATAATGTACTGAAGTAGAAAGTAAAATTCTTGCAATCAGTACGCTATACTTTATACTAAAATACTTTATACCCGAAATATAGAGATAAACGCATAAATTACAGCCATGTACGGAAACGCATATATAGACCCGAACGACAAAACCGCCATGCTGCAGGACGACCCTGCCCTGTTGGCCGAGTTTGAAGCCCGCATTGACCGTGGCGAAAAAATTGAGCCTAAGGACTGGATGCCGGCCGAGTACCGCAAGCAGCTTATCCGCATGATTGAGCAGCACGCGCACTCAGAAATCATTGGTGCGTTGCCCGAAGGTACGTGGATTACCCGCGCGCCCGGTTTCCGCCGCAAGCTGGCCCTGATGGCCAAAGTGCAGGACGAGGTGGGCCATGCCCAGCTGTTGTACAGCGCCGCTGAAACCCTCGGCAAATCACGCGAGGATATGATAAACGACCTCATCACCGGTAAATCAAAGTATTCCAACATATTTAACTACCCGGCCATTACCTGGGCCGATAGCGCCGTAATTGCCTGGCTGGTGGATGCCGGAGCTATTATAAACCAGGTTACCAACGCCAAAGGCTCGTACGGCCCCTACTGCCGCGCCCTCGACAGGATTTGCGCCGAGGAGTCGTTCCACCTAAAATACGGCCACGATAACGTGGTATATCTGGCTACGGGCACACCTACCCAGCGCCAGATGGTGCAGGAAGCCATGAACCGCTGGTGGCCCCCGCTGATGCACTTCTTCGGCCCGTCGGATAAGATTTCTGTACATACCGAGAAACTGATGAAGTGGAAGGTAAAAATGGCTACCAACGACGATATGCGCCAGCAGTTCCTCAATATGTACGTTCCCAAAATATGGGATTTGGGCCTTACCGTCCCCGACCCGCTGCTGCGCAAGAACGAGCAAACCGGCAAGTGGGAATACACCGAGCCCGACTGGGAGGAGTTCAAACGCGTTATCAACGGCGATGGCCCCTGCAACAAAGAGCGCCTGGCCGTGCGCCGCACCGCCGAAGAGCGCGGCCTTTGGGTGCGCACCGCCCTTGCCAATGCCCAAGCCAAATACGTTGCCCCCCTGTCCTGATGAAAAAGAAAAAAACGTTAATGCTTATTGTTATAGCCCTCGTAAACCTAGCGGTAATACTGGGGCTATATATTTTTTTAACCTACTACGCCGATGATTTCCGGTGGAAGTAGGGGTTTCATTTACCATTCATCATTTCATTCTGGCTTTTAGCCGTCGCTATCAGCTTTCAGTTTACATTTCAACCATCTCCCACCGTTCAATGGCCTGCGGCGTGGCTTCCCTCCTTGCGTCAGGTTTACAAACCTGGCACCGGTTAGCGCTCCTGTTGTCGTCCTGAGGCTCCTGCTGGCAGGAGGAGACTCGAAGGGTGATAATAGGAGTGCGGGTATTCACAATTCCAGTACCCACAATTCCTTATCGTCCCCGTCCGAATGGCTGGCCGGGCGGGCTTCGAGTCCACACCTGCGGTGTCCTCAGGGTGACAAAGAATTGTTGACCCGTACCCCAACATTTCAAGTTTTGTGTTAAGGGTGTTACGCTGTTAGGCCTGTCCTGAGCGCAGCCGAAGGAGCCAGTTTTGTGGACACTTTTGCCAGCCGATTTCAGAGAACGGTGGAATGTGTGATTGGGAAAGGTGGAAAATGGGATGAAAAATCTGTTGCCTTCTTGCTGTGCTGTTACTGGTAGATGTCACTGACAACTATTAGTAAAAAGGAAGCGGATGAGGTTAGATTTGTCAAGCTGGAGATTGTACCTTCCCTATTTTGATAGGGTAAGTAACATCATCTACTAGATTTATTACTGCAATTCTTTTAATTCTGTCGATGCGGAATAATCTTTCATCATTTCTCAAATAGCAATGGACTATCAGATAATTATATTTGTGCCCATTTTCATCGAGGTCGTCAGATTCTATAGTTTTTTTTATTGCAATTAACCGTTTGGTTTTTTCTTCATTGAAGTCTTCATAGCTTATCCAAAACAAGTTTTTCGGATATTTTGTATTGAGTGAATCTATATTTTTTTTATTTGGAGCTGATGTTTGAACTTTAGATTTTACTATTTTAAAACTTGGCAAAACTTCTATTTCAACCTTCTCCTTGGTTTCGATAACATTGAGTTTTTCCAATAAATATTCAACTTCGCAAGTTCTTTTATAATCATAGTTTCTTAAAAGATATCTTCCCGCTCGATAAATGAGTTGATTTGGCCTAATAATAGTTTTAGTTGATTCAGATTTGTCATTGATGGTTGCTATAATATATAGTTTTTTTTGGATTGCGTCCTCAATGACTTTCAGTTTTTCATCACTTTCTTCATATACCTGGATTAAAGCCTCCTTCGGAATTAAAACTTCCGAGAATTTATTTAGATTATAATTATAATACTTACATTTTATAAGCTGCTCAGGCACAAACCTCACTCTTTCATTAGTTTTTGCATTAAACAATGGCTCTTTGCTGTCATTTCTTGCAGTTCCTATTACTTGCATAATTGGACTAACAAATGAAAGTAAAGCCGTTATTGTATGTCCGTCATCTCTTAAAGTCTTAGTTTGTTTAAAGGTGATTTTTTTCTTGCCTAATTCTAACGGTGACGTCTTAAACTCAACCTTCATTCCAAATTTCATAGGTATTTCCTGTACCTCACTTGAGATCACTTTTAAAAGTCTTGAAGAAACCAAGCGTCTTCAAATTGAAACGATTTATTTGAAAACCATAGACATTTATACTGAAATTCACCTATTACGCTCGTTTCAAGTCCGGAATTCTCTTCAAAAGATTTTTTTGTAACCTTTAACTTTTCAGTTACTACCATTAATGGAGGCATTAATTGTGGCTCTCCACTTAAAAGAACAACGTTTGACTGGTCGCCGCTATTAAAGAAATGTGACTTTAATGCTACAATGCATCCTAAATGATATTCTTCCATGATCGGTTTAAGTTAGCTACTTCAAAAGTATGAATTTTCAATAAAAGTTATATTTTTGTTTTGCCTTGCAGAGTTTATTAGGTTGAAGACGTTTGGTTAGGACTAAAAATTTTCAATGAAAATTTACTTTGCATGTAGATGTAAAGGATAAGGATTGCAATCCCAGTCTTTCCTTCTGCGGGTATAGCTTATTATTAAGCGTACTACATACAGAACGAGAATTACTGGAAGCATACCTTCAAAGTTACTGAATTGTGCCATAGTTACAAATAGTTTAATTGTTTGTAGAGGTATATATTCAACATTCGAAAGTATTGTGATTCAAATATTTGAATACTGGTCTGGCTTATATATTAAGTGTATGTCTTCTGTATTCCGTTACAAATAACCTGCAAGGCTTTATTATGAATAAAGATAATACTTGGTTAAAATCAAAAGGTTACCTTCACTTTACGAATCAAATCAATGTATTTGCTAAAAGGGATAGCATTATAAAAAAGGTTACTGACAAGGAGTTTATAGAGAAATATGCTTTTTATCCTTTAATACATACTATTCTAAAAGAAAGGAAGTATAAAAAAATCGATAAATTTGGAAAAAGAGCACATTCATATATAAATGAAAATGGAAGCCCCCGCAGGACTATAAAAAATAGACCGCTACATTATGCTACGCATATGGACGCTATTATATTTGGTTACTATGCTGATTTATTGCAAAAAGAATATGAAAATAGTTTATTAGAACATGCTGGCTTGACTGATTGTATTATTGCTTATAGAAAAATTCCTACTGGTATTGATGGTAAGAACAAAAGCACAATTCATTTTGCAAAAGAGGTGTTTGATGAAATCAGACGGCGTACAGAGTTGGAAACAGAATGCGTTGTTTTAGCTTTTGACATAAAGAATTTTTTTTCAACCTTGGATCATGATATATTAAAAAGTGCGTGGTCAAAACTTCTTAATGAAGAAAAGCTTCCCAAAGATCACTATAATGTTTTCAAAGGTGCTACTAGATTTTCATACATATTAAAGGATGATTTACGTCAATATTGCACAGTAGGAAGAAAACGCGCAGGTTTTGATGAAAGAGAATTGGCACGAATTAGAAATAGATTAGGTATTAATTCATTCTTTGAATCTCCTAAAGCTTTTAGGGACAAACTAAAGTCTGGGCAATTAAAAGTATATAAAAGACCTTTTGTCAATAAAGAGACTAAAAAACCAATTGGTATCCCACAAGGTTTGCCGATAAGCGCTGTTTTAGCTAACTTATATTTACTTGAATTTGATACGAAAGTCCTGAAACTTCTAGTAAAAGATGTAAGCTGTTTTTATCGACGCTATTCTGATGATATAGTTGTGGTATGCAGTTCTCATCAGAAAAAAGTAGTTGAACAATTTATTATTGATTCAATGAAAGAAAGTAAGGTCATAATAAGTGAGGATAAAACAGAGACATTTTATTATACAAAAGATGCAAGCCTAAAAGGAAATGCCTTTATAACTTGTTTCAAAGAGACAAATAACACAAAAGTACCGGCGTCATTTATCTACTTGGGATTCCAGTTTGACGGTAAAAATGTCCTTATTAAGTCTTCAAATTTAGCAAAGTTTTACCGTCGCATGATTTCATCGGTAAAACGAAAAGTTAAACGTAGCTTCAGTGTAGCAAGTCAAAATCCAGATAAAAAGCCAGTAATTTTTAGGAGACAATTATATAAACTATACAGCGAATTGGATTTAAATAAAACTAAAATTCATAAAAGATGGAAAAGGTTAGTTAAAACAGAATTTGGGAACTACAAACTCATATCTGGTAAACGCTCGCAATCTTTAAAAAGCAACTATTTTGGGTATGCAAATAGAGCCAGCGAAATAATGGAGGAACCTAAGATTAAAAACCAAGTGAGAAATCATAGAAAAATCTTTAACCAGGCTATTTACAAACATCTAACTTCAAAAATTAAAAATCTATAACGCAGTTGTATAACCTCCTTTTTGAGAGTTGAGATGCTGAACAAGTTTCAGCATGACTATCGTCCATTTTCTCGGTCATGAACGTTTCTCCCTTTGTTTCTCGCGCTACCCACCCCAACTTAAAACCTAAAACCTAACACCTAAAACTATTTTAGAACCATTCTAAATCCGCCTGCAATCCCCTATCTTTGCGGAATGAAAGCTGATATAAAACTCAATACCATTGAAGAAGGAATTGAGGAGATTAGAAACGGCAGGCTGATTATTGTGGTGGATGATGAAGACCGTGAGAATGAGGGCGATTTTTTAACCGCCGCCCGCAATGTAACCCCCGAAATGATAAACTTTATGGCGCGCGAGGGTCGCGGACTGATTTGCGTACCATTGATACAGGAGCGCTGCGAAGAGCTGAAGCTGGATATGATGGTGGGCAATAACACGGCCACTCATGCCACTGCTTTTACCGTTAGCGTGGATTTGCTGGGCAAGGGCTGTACCACAGGTATTTCGGCCATGGACCGTTACAAAACCGTGCAGGCGCTGGTAGACCCGGAAACCAAACCAGAAGATTTAGGTCGCCCGGGGCATATATTTCCCCTGAAGGCACAGACTGAAGGAGTATTGCGCCGTTCGGGACACACCGAAGCGGCTATAGATTTTGCCCGACTGGCCGGGTTTGAGCCTGCGGGTTGTATAGTAGAAATTTTGAACGAAGACGGCAGCATGGCCCGCCTTCCGGATTTGATGGAAGTGGCCAAGAAATTCGACCTGAAAATCTGCTCGATAAAAGATTTGATTGAATACCGCCTGCAAAAGGAAAGCCTGATACAGTGCGAGATTTCGGTACGCATGCCCACCGCCTACGGCGATTTTGATTTGGTGGCCTACCGCCAGAAATTTACCGGCCAGGAGCATTTGGCGCTGGTAAAAGGTACGTGGGAGAAGGACGAGCCTGTATTGGTGCGCGTGCACTCCAGCTGCGTTACCGGTGATATTTTCGGCTCTATGCGCTGCGATTGCGGCGAACAGCTGCACGCCGCCATGAAAATGGTGGAAGGCGAAGGCAAGGGCGTGGTACTGTACATAAACCAGGAAGGGCGCGGCATTGGCCTGCTTAATAAACTGAAGGCATACAAATTGCAGGAGCAGGGTTTGGATACCGTAGAGGCCAACCTGCAGCTGGGCTTTAAGATGGACCAGCGCGAATACGGCGTGGGTGCGCAAATACTGCGTGATTTGGGCGTCACCAAAATGAAGCTGATAACCAACAACCCCACCAAGCGCGCGGGTCTTACGGGCTACGGCCTGGAGATTGTGGACACCGTGCCGTTGCAGATGAAGCCCAACCCGCACAACAAAAAATATTTAGATACTAAACGACAGAAAATGGGCCACGATTTGCGTGACCTGATGGCATAAATGATAGACTTAACCAACTTTTCGTTCGACTTTGGAGGGCGTTACCTCTACAAGGATACCAACTGGAATATTAAACCCGGCGACCGCTTCGGGCTGATTGGCAAAAACGGTACGGGTAAATCCACCCTGCTGCGGGTGATTACGGGCGAGTACAGCCTTACGGGCGGTATTATGTCTAAGCCCAAAGACCTTACCATAGGTTTTTTGAACCAGGATTTGCTGTCGTACGAAAGTCACGATACCATCCTGAACGTGGCTTTGCAGGCCTTTGAGCGGGTATTATACCTTGAAAAAGAAATCGCCAACATATACGAGCGCATGGCCGACGACCACAGCGACGAAATAATGGCCGAACTGGCGAGCAAACAAACCGAGTATGAGGCGCTGGACGGCTACAATATCCACCATAAAACCGAAGAGGTGTTGGAGGGGTTGGGTTTTACCACGCAGGATCTGCAAAAACCGCTGAACCAGTTTTCGGGCGGGTGGCGCATGCGGGTAATGCTGGCTAAACTGCTGCTGCAAAAGCCCGGACTGCTGCTGCTGGATGAGCCAACCAACCACCTGGACTTACCCTCTATTGAGTGGCTGGAAGACTATGTGAAAGATTACGAAGGCGCCGTGGTGGTGGTATCTCACGACAGGTACTTCCTGGATAAAGTGGTAAATAAAATTGCCGATGTAGCCAACCAGAAAATTACGGTATACCCCGGTAACTATGAGTTTTACCTGGAAACAAAAGCTGAGCGCGACGAATTGCAGCAAAAGGCATTTGATAATCAGCAGCAATATATACGCCAGCAGGAGCGCTTTATTGAGCGTTTTAAGGCCAAGGCATCCAAGGCTACGGCAGCACAAAGCCGCCAGAAACTGCTGGATAAACTGGACCGTGTGGACGAAGTGCAGGACGACAATACAAAAATCAACCTGCGGTTTACCGTTACCCAACAATCGGGCAAGGTGGTTAGCGAGCTTAAAAATGTTTCAAAAAGCTACGGCTCTAATGTTATATTAAATCACACGGACGGGCATATAATTAAAGGTGATAAAATAGCCCTGATAGGCGCCAACGGTAAGGGTA
>DASPJH010000433.1:0-2040 GCA_035628715.1 Bacteroidia bacterium | reverse complement strand
TAATCATGTAACCCGCAATGTACTGGTCGGCCTCTTCGGCACGTATGTTACGGCCTTTTTTGCCTATAACTATACTTGCCTCCAGCTCAAAGTCCAGCTTATCAAAATGGTCGGGCATGCACCATATATCGCCGGGGCCCTGTATTGCATTGTGGTTGGTGAAGTAAAAAATAGGATACTCGTCAAACTCAGGTATCATGTCCACTTTGCGGTTACGGCGGGCAGCCTCCACGTGCTGGCGAAAGGCATATCCATCGCGGCAGCTGGTAGGGTTGGGTACGGGCGCCATCAATTCAGCCTCAGCAGATTTAATGGCAAACTCGCCGTATTTGCCATCGTTTACAATATGGGCGTTAATTTCCTTCGCCCTGTTCATAGCCCCTTCGCCTTTGCGCAAAAAGGTGAGCATATCGTCGGGCAGAGCATGATCTATACGCTGAAGCGGGTAAATATTGCCAGAGTGGTAAATACCCAGATGGGCAGCATCCTGGTGGTTGTATGTTACAAGTTTCATTTTAGGCTATTGGCTTTTGGCTATTAGCCTTTAGCTTTTTTAGCCAATGGCTAAGGCTAAAGGCTAATGGCCCGTTATTGGTTCGATAAAAAATCTTTCAAAGAGATAATATTTTCAATTTCCATAGGATTTTGCTGGGTTTCTTCGGCTACATAAATAGAAAACCAGTCGAGTTTATGAATTATAGAAAATATCATTTTAAGGCTGAATTCTTCAACTGCCAGGTGCACTACCCTACTGTTTTCTTTATCCAGCAAGCCGTTCACAAAATCAAAACGGGCATCCACCCGGTCGTGTCTTCCGCTGTTAAGTATAATAAAATTGCTTTGCAGGGTGCCGTAATACGATTCAATCATATTATGGTTGGCTTCGGGAAGAACGGAAACAAATGCTTCTTTTTTACTGTTTTCCTGCATTTGCTGGCAGGCGCGTATAGCCACCGCTTCAAAAGCGCTGTCGGCAATAAATATATATTTCCATTCAGGGTTTTTCCTGAATTTATCCAGCATCTGGCGGGCAATGGATGTATGCTCGTCCTGGTTTTTCAGGTTTTCGATACTGGCTTTAATATCCTCATCAATACTTTCGCCAAGTAATTCGGCAAATATTTTAAGCAGGAACCCAAATGAATAGCCCAGCGCCATACGGGGCTGAAACCCTGATTCTACCATGTAGTACTGTATGTGGTTGGCCTTCACATGTTCCATCAGCTTTCCGCCTGTGGTAACGGCCAGCATGGCACAGCCTTTTTCCTTACCCTGCTCAAATGCTGATAAGGTTTCTTCGGTATTTCCTGAGTACGAACTGAGTATTAGCAGTGTTTTGTTGGAAGCATAAGCAGGCAGGGTATAATCAGAAACTGTTTCTACCGGGATAGGCATCCTATCAAAAAAATACGATTTGGTAAGTTTGCCACCTATGCCCGAACCGCCCATTCCGGCGATTATGATATTATCAAAATTGGCCAGGTTTAAATGATGCGGCTGATAGGTGCTTAATACATACTCCAGTTGTGTGTAAAATGTGTTCAGTGATTCCTGGTGCGTCATAGTGTTTATTTATGGTTTTTGGGTGTGAACTATTCTAACAGATAAATCATAAAACTGTTATCACATATTTAATGCACGATTGGCGCTTGCTGCCAGCGCCGCCTCCTTAAAGGCTTCGGTATAAGTTGGGTGCGCATGGCTGATAATGCCTATATCCTCAGCGCTGGCCCTGAATTCCATGGCCACCACTGCCTCGGCAATCATATCGGCTGCGCGTGCGCCAATAATATGCACGCCTAAAATTTCGTCGGTCTGCTCATCGGCCAGTACTTTAACAAAGCCATCCAAATCCATGCTGGCACGTGCGCGGCCCAGCCCACGGAAAGGGTAAGAGCCCGCCTTATATTTCCTGCCTTCCTTTTTCAATTCTTCTTCGGTATATCCCACAGCCGCTACCTCGGGCCATGTGTACACAACGCCGGGAATGTGCAGGTAGTTTATATGGGGTTTCTGGCCGGCAATCTGCTCGGCCACGTA
>DASPJH010000432.1:0-2321 GCA_035628715.1 Bacteroidia bacterium | reverse complement strand
TAATTCAATCCACCCAGAAACCACGAAACCACGCGGTTATTAATAGCAAAATTGCAGGTAGTGCGAACCTGGTGCACAGCCCATTCTTCGTTAATGGTTTTATCATGACCCATTTTTACTTCCTCAAAATGCGCCTTTTCTACCACGTGCGCCAGTTGGAAAACAACCGACATAGTAAGGCCGAACAGGGCATTCATTACCAAAAAGCCAATAATAAAAGGGCCAAAACCTAAAACATACCAGGGCAGCACAATATAAGCCCCTAGGTACCAGGCCTTACTTACCCAAAAAATAATATGCTCTTTTACTGTAAAGTTTTTGATTTCAGTAACCACCACTTTACCGCTGAAGTATTTAATAAAATCCATCAGCCATACCCAAAAATGGATGGTGAGGGCGTAAATAAGCACACTGTAAATATGCTGGTAGCGGTGCATTTTCATCTTCTTCTGCGTTTCGCAGTGACGCAGCACCGGTATTTTCATAATATCGTCATCAATACCATCAATATTGGTATAGGTATGGTGCACCACGTTGTGCTTGGTTTTCCATATAAATGCATTGCTGCCCAAAAAATTCATAGTGTAGCCCAGCAGGTCGTTCACCCACTTTTTTCGGCTGTAGCTGCCGTGGCAGGCATCGTGCATAATGTTGAACCCGATAAAGGCCTGGTTCATGCCCAACAGTGCTGCTGCAGGTAATGCAATATACCACACGGGCGTGTCAAATACCAGCCACATGTACAGCACCACGGTTACCGATAAAAAAATTACGGTTTTAAGGTACAGGGCAGCATTACCGTTTTTTGAAAGATTTTTTTGCTTGAAATAGCTTTCGACTTCTTTATTTAAAGCCGCATAAAAAGGGCTTTTATTGTTAGCGAAACTTACCTTTTGCATTAAAAAAGATGGTGTATGGTTGTTAATTAATTGGGCAAGTTAAAGCAAAAGGTTCAAATTTTTCAATGAGATTGGTCATCTTCTTAACTTTTGCAACAAAACTACCTGAGCTGCCGTTGTAAAAATATATTTTTGCAAAAACGCGAGCAGCTTTGTCAATCATAGTCCAAAACCTTACCAAAATTTACGGCGCCCAGAAAGCGGTGGACGATATATCGTTCAGCGTGCAGCCGGGCGAGATAGTGGGATTCCTGGGACCCAACGGTGCAGGCAAGTCTACCACCATGAAAATACTTACCTGTTTTTTGCCGCAAACCAGCGGTAAAGCAGAAGTTTTGGGTTACGATGTGACCGATAATCCCATTGAAGTCCGCCGCCACATTGGTTACCTGCCCGAGCACAATCCCCTGTACCTGGATATGTATGTGCGCGAATACCTGCAGTTTACCGCCAAACTGCACGGCCTGAAGAACGGCGTAAATGCCCGCGTGGACGAGATTATTGAGAAAACCGGCATTACCCCGGAGCGTAAAAAAAAGATTGGCCAGCTATCTAAGGGTTACCGCCAACGGGTGGGGCTGGCGCAGGCGCTGTTGCACAACCCCGAAGTGCTGATACTGGATGAGCCGACAAGCGGACTTGACCCCAACCAGATAACTGAAATACGCAGCCTGATAAAAGAAACCGGTAAAGACCGTACAGTAATGCTGTCCACCCATATTATGCAGGAAGTGGAAGCGCTTTGCGACCGGGTAATTATCATTAACAAAGGCAAGATAGTGGCCGACGATGAAACGCAGCACCTGAAAACACGCCTGAAAGGCGGCAAAGCCATTATTAAGGTGGAGCTGAAGGGCGAAACGTCGGAAACCAGGTTGAAATCCATTCCCGGTGTTACCCAGGCCAAACGCCTGAACGAAAATAACTGGCAACTACTGGCAGATAACCCCGATGAAATCAAGGAGCTGCTTTTCCGTTTTGCGGTAGAAAACAATTTGGTTATCCTCGGCCTTTCGCAGGAAACCCAACGGCTTGAGGACGTATTTCAGCAGCTTACTAAATAAGCCGGCATTCGGGCAGGCAGTTTTTTGGCACCTAGCTGATTACTATTATACTACATTAATTGGAAAACTACGGTTTGTTTCCGTTTTTCTGCCTGCCGGGGTTTCCTTTTCATTCATAATTTATTTTTTAGCTTTGTGCTGATGAGACTTTTAAAAGGACTGATGGTGCTTGGGTTGGGGTTTGCCGTTTTACATTCCTGCAAAAACCACCCGCAGGGAGATTGCTGCGCGGAGGAGGATACGCTGGAGCATATTAAAGCTCACGATGACGTATATGTGGTTGATGCAGCCCTGTTAAAAGGCAGCTGGACGGAAGCCGGTGATTCAGCCACAGCATTTGCCATTAATGACTCCATTC
>DASPJH010000431.1:0-2638 GCA_035628715.1 Bacteroidia bacterium | reverse complement strand
GTGGCATGTATTACAAACATGCATATAAAATCCCTGGGGTTTTTATAATTCTCTTTAAAATAATCGCTTTTATCTGCCTGTATCACTCCTTTTTCCACAAATTCTTCCAGCGTAGATGCACTTATGCTCCAATGGGTTGCCATATCCTCTTTATCCAGAATAACCTCTCCAATTTCCACCGGGTTTTGGTGCGCAATAAAAATAGGGTATTGCGAAAAGCCCTCTTTAATTATATCCTTCGAGGTTTCTTTAATAGACTCCTTCATCAGGATTAACTCGGCGCGCAGCTGCTGCAGTTGTACTTCCCAGGTATGGTCAAGCATGGGACAAAGGTAAGGAATGGTACAAAGTATTTCTGTATAAAGTAGCTGGTATGGGGTATCCTGAATTTGTATACCTGATTTTTGCACGGTACTTGCAGCATTTTAACATGATCTGCCACCTGTTGAAACGGAGATGACAGGTGCCAGCTTGCCGAGGCGGTTGTAATGGGGAGTGTGCACTTTCCACCTGTTCGTGCACCGGTATAGCCCAACGCCGGGGTTCTTACGGAAACCGGTCAACAACACGGCAAGTCAACAGGCGGCAGATTAATTTTTCCTTCTTAACAGCGCCACATTCTCCACATGGCTGGTGTGGGGAAACATATCCACCGGCTGTATTTTTACCACCTCATATACGTCTTTCATCAGTGCCAGGTCGCGGGCCTGGGTGGCAGGGTTACAGCTAACGTACACCACCTTTTCAGGCGCTATTTCGCATATTTTCTTCACCACATCCTCGTGCATGCCTGCGCGGGGAGGGTCGGTAATAATAACATCCGGGCGGCCATTGGCGGTTACAAAGGCGTCGTTAAGCACGTCCTTCATATCCCCGGCGTAGAACACCGTATTGGTAATATCGTTCAAGGCCGAGTTCTCGCGGGCATCTTCAATGGCCTGCTCGATATATTCCACGCCCACCACCTTTTTTGCCGATTTAGCCAGGTAGTTGGCAATGGTACCGGTGCCGGTATACAGGTCGTATACGGTTTCGCTGCCGGTAAGGCCTGCAAACTCTTTGGTAACACTGTACAATACCTCGGCCTGGCGGGTATTGGTCTGGAAAAACGATTTAGGCCGGATCTTAAACGTCAGCCCGCCAAGAGTCTCCAGCATGTGGTCTTTACCCTTCCAAACCAGTACATCCTGGTCGTATATGGTATCGTTACGCTTGTTGTTAATCACATACAGCAGCGAGGTTATCTGCGGGAAACTGCGCTCCATAAAGCCCAGTATATCTTCCATAGCCTCTTTGTCATGGCCGTGGAACATCATAATGGCCATCCACTCGCCCAGGGTGGAATTGCGGACAATCAGCCCGCGCATCAGGCCGTGCTGCTCTTTCAGGTCGAAGAAGGCATAGCCTTTTTCAAGGGCGTACGTCTTCACACTGTTTCGAATGGTATTGGTCAGGTCGTCCTGCAGCCAGCATTTGTTTACGTCCAGCACTTTATCAAACCGGCCAGAGATATGGAACCCCGCGGCATTCATGCTGCCTTCCAGGTCCATGCCCATCTCGTGGTTTTGCAGCCACCGCTTGTTGCTAAAGGCAAAATCAAGGCGGTTGCGGTAAAAGCGGTTCAACTCGCATCCCCTTATAGGCAGCACCTCGCCGGTTTCCACCTTGCCAATACGGGCAAAGGCATCCAGCACCATCTGGTGCTTGTATTTCAGCTGGGCAGCATAATCCATCTGCTGCCACTTGCATCCTCCGCACACCCCGAAATGTTCGCAGAAAGGCTCCACCCTATCGGGCGAAGGCTTTACAATTTCCAGTATTTCGGCCTCCAGCAGCTTCTTCTTTTTTGAAAACACCTTCACGTTCACCACATCGCCGGGAACGCTGCGGCGCACAAACACTACCTGCTCGTTCCAGCGGCCCAGGCTATTGCCTTCGGCGCCAGCGGCAGTAATTTCAAGGTTCTCTATGGTCGGTAACGGTTGCTTGCCCACGGTAGTAAAATGTGCAAAGGTAGGGGTTTTCAATATCAGGTGTTCGACTCTGCCTACTGTTTAGCCATTGGCTTGGGCTCCCAGCTTTTAACCGGCAGCGAAAGCCCAAAGGTTCAACTTTTTTTAGAGTGTTACGGCCCCTCCAACCCGCGGGGGAGAGGACTTCGGCTACGCTTCAGGCTGACATTCTTGTTGACTTTGCTCATGCTGACATCCTCTCGGCTACGGGGCAACAACGTCGGCGAGAGTCAGGGTTACCTTTTTATTAAGAATTCTCTAAATCCTGTTAACTCTGATTCAGACAAGAGATACTGCACCCATTAGCATTTTACCCCCCAATTGCATAATATTGGCGTTTTGTTTTTCCTATATAAGCTGATTACTGTGCAAAAACGTATATCCTTTTTACTGCTGGGGCTGGGCTTAGCCGCCGCGGCCACGGGCCAGAACAATACCCCCCCGCCTGATTATGGCCACCTTTCCGGGAATTTTCAAACCAACCAGGCTTTTTACATTAAAGATACCCGGCTGGGAGAATTGCCCCCACAATACACCAAACAGCTAAGCAGCAACGAGAGTTTTTTGTTCCTTAACTACAAGCGCAGCGGGTTTGATTTTAACCTGCGGTATGATTTTTTTAACCA
>DASPJH010000430.1:0-2198 GCA_035628715.1 Bacteroidia bacterium | reverse complement strand
GTGGTAGAGGATAACGAACTGGACTCATCACAGATTGCCAAACTGCTGAAGGACGACCGTATAAAAGTATCTATTGCCGATACTGCTAAAAAAGCGCTCGGCATGCTGGAGAAAAAGGATTTCGACTGCATTATCCTGGACTATACCCTCCCCGACATGGAAGGTACAAAGCTGGTGCAGGAAGTAGCCAAGGTGAAAAAGAAAAACACACCGGTTGTAATATATTCAGCGAAAGACTTTAGCAAGCATGAACTGAACCTGTTGAATCAAAATTCAAACAGTATACTGGTAAAGGGTGTTAAATCACTTGAACATTTGGTGGAGGAAACTGTACTGCAGCTTCACATTAACCACAAGGACCTTGGCCAGGAAAAACGCCGCATTATTGAGAATATCAAGATGAAGGAGGATATACTGGCAGGTAAAAACATACTTGTTGTGGATGACGATGTGCGGAACCTGTTTGCGCTTACCACCGTATTTGAGCGGTATAACATAAATGTTATTACTGCTGAGAGCGGACAGGAGGCTATTAGCATATTAAATGAGAGCGCTAAGGTAGACATGGTGCTGATGGATATAATGATGCCTGAAATGGATGGGTATGAAACTACCCAGAAAATACGGCGCGAATATAAAAACACTACCTTGCCCATTATTGCGGTTACCGCAAAAGCGATGAAAGGTGACAGGCAGAAATGTATTGAAGCGGGCGCTTCGGATTATATTACGAAACCACTGAAAATAGATCAGCTATTATCGTTAATGAGAGTTTGGTTTTATAAATAGATTAGATGCAGCCAAAAATATTATTGGTAGATGACATAGAAGACAACCTGATGTCTATTGAAGCCATACTTGAACCTGACGGATATGGTTTTGTAAGGGCAACATCAGGAAGACAGGCACTGAAAATTTTACTGAAAGAGTATGATTTTGCCCTTATACTCATGGATGTAAAAATGCCCAACTTGAACGGTTTTGAAACTGCCGGGCTTATTTACGAGCGGGAAAAGCTGAGGCATATACCTATTATATTTATCACCGCACACAGCTATGGCGATGACAATATATTTAAGGGTTACAGCAGTGGCGCGGTCGACTATATTTACAAGCCTATAAACCCGGGATTACTGCGGGCCAAAGTGGCGGTTTTTGTGGAGTTGTATAAAAAAACCAACGCCCTTATTGTGCAGGAGCAAAAGCTGATAGCCATTAATAAAAGCCTGGAAGCTGAAATTAATGAGCGTAAACTGTCAGAAGAAAAGGTAAATGCCCTGAACCACCAGCTGTTGCAAAGTATAGACCGCCTGGAAGCCGCTAATAAAGACCTTGACAGGTTTGCTTTTATGGCCTCGCATGATTTGCAGGAGCCGCTGCGGAAAATCAGGATGTTCAGCGATCTGTTGTATTCCAAGTGTGAAGACATGTTTGGCGAGGAAGCCAAAAGCTTTGTTACCCGCATTCAGAATTCAGCCGAGCGTATGCAAACGCTTATTAAAGATATACTGATGTTTTCAAAAATATCAGTTGAGAAAAACTCTTTTGAAACTACTGACCTGAATAACCTGATGCAGGAAGTATTAGGCGAAATGGAACCCCTTATAAAGGAAAAAAATGCCAAAATAATGGTTGACCACCTACCCTCTCTCAATGTATACCCAAGGCTTATCAGGCCGTTGTTTCAAAATCTGCTGGGCAATGCCATTAAATACAGCAAGCAAAATGTAACGCCTGAAATAAAAGTATTTTCGGAATTAAACCCCGGGGTTAAGATAAATGGCGAGGAAACTGCACCGGCAGCTAATTACTACCGCATATTTGTTCAGGATAACGGTATAGGCTTTGAACAGAAGTTTTCAGAACAGATTTTTGAGATGTTCCAACGGCTTCACAGCTCATCCGAATTTGAGGGTACAGGCATTGGCCTGGCGCTATGCAAAAAAATCGTAGAAGAGCATGGCGGCTTTATTTCTGCCATCAGCAAACTTGGCGAAGGTTCCACCTTTATCATTTCTCTCCCGGTAAACACTCCCTTGCAGGCAGTCGCAGCATCATCTGCTTAGTAAACTACCTTATCACTGCTATATTTAATGCAGCTAACCGGGGTTTGCTTTGGTATTTAGCTTGTTTAACAATATGGCGGCAATGCACCTGCAAGAACCATAACGGGCATTGTCAATGCGGGTTTGGTAAAG
>DASPJH010000429.1:0-3760 GCA_035628715.1 Bacteroidia bacterium | reverse complement strand
TGGCAGTGGCTGGTATAATGGCGGCAATGGCGGCGGAGGAGGAGGATACTCCGGCGGTGGTACATCAAGCGCCGGTCCTTATTCTGGCGGCGGCGGTGGAGGCTCCTATAATTCAGGAACTAAACCGGTTAACGTTGCCGGTGCGCGAACCGGAAACGGCCTTGTGAAAATAGAAATACTATCATCAGGAGCAGCCCATGATGCGGGCGTTGTTTCAATTGATTCCCCTACTGTGTTTTGCTCGGGCCTTAACCCTATAGTGGTTACTGTTCAGAACTACGGAAAAAACAAGATAGACAGCCTTACCCTTAACTGGACCGTTAACGGTGTAGCGCAAGCTCCTTTAAAATATATTGGCAGCATTGATACCATTGGCGGTGCAGGCGCATTTATTAAACAAATAAGCCTGGGCAATTATAATTTCACTTCGGCTGCGCATACTATAAAGGTATGGAGCTCGCTTCCCAACGGAGTGGCTGATACCGTAAAAACGAATGACAGCGCTAATGCTGTAAAACAGGTTAACCTGCCAGCGCCTACAGATGTAAAAACAACATCGTTAACCCCCACAGCTTCAACTATTGTATGGACTCCTGGCTCATTATCCAACAAATGGGCATACCTTCATTCTGTAACCAACTCCTCCCCTGTTGGCCCCGGTACTGTTGTAACCTCTCCAACAATTTCATTTACCGGCCTTACAGAAAGAACCACTTATTATTTTTATGTAAGAGAAATCTGCTCTTCGGGAGACAGCTCTGTATGGCAGGGGCCTTTCGTTTACCGTACACCTTGCTCAAGCCCGCTGAACGGAGTTTACACCATTAACCCTGCGCAACCTCAGTCGGCCACTAACTTCCAAAAAATCAATGATGCTGCCCTGGCTCTTACAGAATGTACTATTACAGGCCCTGTAGTGTTTAATATTTCAGCAGGTACTTTTATCGAGCAGGTAGAAATTGGAGTTATCCCCGGTGCATCAGCTATCAATACGGTAACATTCGTAGGCGCTTCAAAAACAACTACCATTCTCACCTATGCAGCAACAACATCTAACAGCGCCACCCTCAGGCTTAACGGAAGCCGCTGGGTAACCATAAGAGACATGACCATAAGGGCCGCCGGAGCAACTTTCGGATGGGGTATCAACCTGCTGAGCGCCAGCAATAACAACATTAAAAATTGTATTGTTGAAAATAACGGCGGAGCTAACAGCACCAGCACCAACTTTATGGGTATTGTACTGAATGGTAACGCAGTTACCTACAGTACTGGCGGTACATCGGCCAACAACTTTATTGACAGTAACACCGTAAATGCCGGTTATTATGGTATTTATTGCTTTACCAACGGTGGAACCGTTGTAAACCATTACAGGTGGAATACGCTTATAAACAGTTATTCAGCAGGGGCTTATTTCAACTCCAGCCAAACTATCAAATTCCTGAATAATTTTATCTCCCCACGCACAACTGTTAATAATGACGGACTTGTGCTGTTTAACGGCAACTCAACCTCTCCCCAGTTCCACGAAATTAAGAACAACGTGATTTACAACGCCGGAAACAGGGGTATTTACATGGCTACATCAACCGGTAGCAGCGGCAGCCTTTATGGTGAAATGATAAACAATATGATTGGCGGAGGTTTCCGTGCCGCTACGCCTTATGGTATCTATACCACAAGCTCGCGCTGGAAAATGTACCATAACACTATTTACCTTAACGCCCCCGGAACAGGCGCAGCAAGGGCCTACATGCAAACAGCAGCCGGAAACAACAACATTGTTAAAAATAACATTTTTGCTGTTTCGCCGGGTAATGCTAACGCGATACCTGTGGAAATATCAACTGCTACCTATGTAGCAGACATGAATTACAACAACTATTATAATGGTTCAGCCACAACGCTGGTAAGACTTGTCGGTATTAATTATGATAATTCTACTTATGCAGCAGCTTATCCAAACGGCGGCGGTGTAAACTCGGTTAGCAGCCAGCCCCTGTTTACTGGAGCCACCGATCTTCACCTGCTTTCTACCTATGATGCTCCGTCCGGTGACGCTACATTAGGAATTACCACGGACATTGACGGCGATGTAAGATGCGTTGGTGTATTCACTATGGGTGCCGACCATACACGATACCCTCAGATTCTTCCTTCTGCTGAATTTGTTGCATCTGACAGTATTTATGAAAGCTCGGGCACCCGTATTGTAAATACTACCAAAGGCGACCCCAACAAACTAAGTTACCTGTGGTTGGTTGACGGTGTTATTGAAAGCACCGGGCGCGACTTTGATTTTGCTTTTCCTTCAGTAGGAAACTACGATGTTTCGTTGATTATCAGGGGCTGTACAAGCAGTGATACCATTACAAAAATAGTTACTGTTACATCGCCTACCTCTACCCCTGTGGTTGACTTTGTGGCTGACAAGCAGGTAGTGGACCTGTATGCTATCATTAACCTTCGCGATGCGTCCAAATTCGGCCCTACACAATGGTTCTGGAGCGCTACTCCCGGTTTTGATGCGTTTTTCACTAATGATGCGGATCAGAATACTTCAGTATTCTTTGGCTCGCCCGGGTTCTACGATATCTGCCTGCATGCTGAAAACGCACTGGGCGCCGGAAAAGACACCTGCAAAGACTCCTATATTTATGTTAAGGAAGAATACAATATGTGCGGCTCTACCAATGCGGTTACCAATAACAGGTTCGGTAAGCTGTATGACGACGGTGGCTCGGGCGCAAACTATGCCACCAACCGCAACTGTACTTTCCTGATTGATGCATGCGCAACTTCAGTAAACCTTAAATTCAGCCTGTTTAACGTAGGAGCCGGCGACGTGCTGTCTATTTACAACGGTACCAGCGCCAGCGCACCCTTACTGGGAAGTTTTACAGGCACTGCCATACCCGGCGGTACAGCAGGTATTACTGCCAGCTCAGGCAAAATGTTCATCCGCTGGACAACTGATGCCGCTACACAAACGGCAGGTTTTGCCGCCGAGTGGACCACTAACCCTGATGCCACCCCTGCTCCTTTAGCTGATTTTACCTTCCCTGACACCCTGTATACCGATGAACTGGTTCCTTTTATGAGCACTTCAACAGGAAACAACATCAAGTACAACTGGGATATGGAATACCCGTTGAACGCACCCGGTAACAACGGCGGAGATGAAGCAACTGAATCATACACCTACACCACTGCAGGTAATTACGATGTGAAACTGCGTGTGTTTAACTGCGCCGGTTCTAACTCCATTGTAAAAACCATTACCGTTGTTGACCCAACCACCCTTCCCCAGGTTGACTTCGTGGCTGATAACACGCTGGTGCCTGTTAACGGTATAGTTAACTTTACCAACAAAACCCTGAAGGGCGCTTACAGCTTCCGCTGGGAAATCACTCCTTCACTGGGTGTTACCATTAAGCCTAATGTAACTGAAAGGGATATTAATGCTTCCTTCCTGGTTCCGGGCACCTATGCCGTGAAACTGGTAGCCAGAAACCTGGTGGGTCCGGACAGTATTACCAAAACAGCTTACATCACCGTGTACGACTACTGTAACCCCGGTGTGGCTTCTGTTGATGGTAAAATCGGTATCTCCAATGTAACCTTTGGAGCTATTAACAATACTTCTGCTGCGGGTACCACCCCTTATACCAGCTATATAAACCTGCCGCAGTTTGCCACTGTTACCACCGGTGGAACTTACTCCATCAGCATTTCAAGGACCAACACCACCGACCAG
>DASPJH010000428.1:0-3329 GCA_035628715.1 Bacteroidia bacterium | reverse complement strand
ACTGTCACGTAAGCTTACGCCTATTGACCTACCAGCCGACCAGGTGGAAAGCATCCGCGAAAAAGCAGAGAACCTGTACAGCTATTTCCGTTTTAATACCTACGCCCGTTTGGATGGGTTTATTAAAACAGACGGCACGATTTACCTGAACGACCCAAATACTACATCGGGCATGATGCCTTCGTCGTTCTTCTTTCACCAGGCAGCTGAAATAGGGCTGAACCCCTCGCAGTTCCTCACCTATATCATCTACGCCAGTTTGGAAGAACGGGTGAACAGCAGTTTGGTTAACGAACGTTACAAACAGGTATTCAGCCAGTTAACAGCGGCAATGCAAAAATCTGCCGGGCAACATGTTCAGCGTAAACGTATTGCCGTAATCATGGGTGGATATTCTACGGAGCGCCATATATCTATGGAAAGCGGCAGGAATATTTATGAAAAATTGTCATCATCGGTAAAATACGAGCCGTTCCCCGTATTTCTTACCAAAACCAACGGCGAAATACAGATGTACCGCATACCGGTGAACATGATGCTGAAGGATAATGCTGATGATATAGCCGATAAGGCGCGCAACTATAAACCCAACGAGTACCTGCAGAAGATTATAGACGAGTGCTGGCCTATTATTGAAAAATTTGGCGACGGTAAAGCGTTTGATGCTTCGCCCAAGTGTATAAATTATGAGCAGCTGGCCACTATGGCCGATGCCGTGTTTATAGCCTTGCACGGCAGGCCGGGTGAAGACGGTACTTTGCAGGTGGAACTGGAAAAAGTGGGGCTTACATACAACGGTTCGGGATACGATAGCTCGCAGATAACTATTAATAAATACCAAACGGCAGAAGTGCTGCAGGCCAATGGGTTTTCTGTAGCCCCGCATTTCCTCGCTAAAAAAGACGAGTGGCAGCAAAACCCGCAGGAATACTACCAAAAGATCCTGGCCGTTACAGGCCTTCCCATGATAGCCAAACCGGCCGATGACGGGTGCAGCTCTGCGGTGAAAAAAATTAAAACCCAGGAACAGCTGGATGCATTCGCACAAATGATGTTCAGAGAAACAGAAGAGCGCGACCCTGCATTGGAAAAAATATTAAACCTGATGCCTAAAGAAGAGTTTCCCATGAAGGATAACTTTTTGGCTGAGAAGTTTATTGATAAATCGGACGCAAAAATATTCCTGGAGATAACCGGAGGGCTCCTCACCCACCGCAAGCCCAACGGTGAAATTGAATACGAGATGTTTGAGCCCAGCGAAACATTAGCCGAAAAAGAAATTCTCTCACTGGAAGAAAAATTTTTGGCAGGACAAGGGCAGAATATCACCCCGGCACGCTACTCGCGCAACCCGGAAGAAAATAAACGCCTGGCTGAGTATGCAAAAAATGAATTGAAACGTGCCGCACAATTGCTTAATATTGAAGGCTATGCCCGTATTGATGCATTTGTGAAGGTACACATGAACGATAAAATTGAAATACTATTTATAGAAGTAAATTCGTTGCCGGGTATGACCCCCGCCACCTGTATATTTCATCAGAGTGCGCTGAATGGTTATTTGCCCTATGATTTTATTGACAAAATACTGGAATACGGTTTCACTAAAAAAAGCGCGCAACTGGCATAA
The DNA here is from genome assembly GCA_035628715.1 of Bacteroidia bacterium. Classification (GTDB taxonomy): domain Bacteria; phylum Bacteroidota; class Bacteroidia; order UBA8524; family UBA8524; genus SB11. The sequence continues at coordinate 1,699 of DASPJH010000428.1, read as the reverse complement.
TGGCTAAAAAATTCATTTCAGCAATCGGCAACGGCCGGTGGTGGATAAAACTGCTGCTGGCAATCGTTTTCCTGGTTGTTTTTTTATTGTTTGTAAACTGGTTATTAAAATTCCTTACCAACCATGGGCAAAATTTACCAGTCCCTAAAGTAAAAGGCCTCGTGTACGAAGAAGCTACAAAGCTGCTGGACGAAAATGAGCTGGAGTACGTAATTTTTGACTCGGTATACGTGCCGAAAGCAAAGAAGGACGAGATAATTGAACAAAATCCTGCGCCCGGGTCGAAGGTTAAAAAAGGACGTAAAATATACCTTACCATTAACGCCCGCAAAGTGCCCATGGTTAAAATGCCGGATTTAACGGATATTAACCTTAGGGAAGCAATTAGCAAATTACAGGGTGTAGGCTTAGAGGCAGGGAAAATAACAACCGTTCCTGATATCAGTACGGATTTGGTGCTGGATTGGTCGGTGGATGGTAAAAAAATTAAGCCCGGTAGCGAGCTGCCCAAAGGCACTAAGGTAGATTTGAAAATAAGTAAAGGAGAAAAAGATGCTGACAAGTTTGCGCTGGCTGATTTAACCGGTTTAACACTGGATGAGGCACGGATTGAATTAAGCCTGGCTGGCTTAAATATTGGAACGGTAATTTATGATGATGAAGTGACCGACAAAAATACAGCAGTGGTATACCGCCAGTCTCCAAAAGAAGGCAGCGACGTGTATACGGGTAAAGAAATTGATTTATTTTTAAAGCAGGATTGATAATAATGTTCAGGAAAATAAGTGGTGTTCTGTTTTTTGCAGTAGTAACCCTGTCGGCAATGGCTCAGGGAGAAGAAACTCAGGTGCCTTTAAAAAGCAACCCGGTATTAATTAACAAAGCTAAAAATGCCGTCCCCGCTCCTTTTGTCCGCAAGTCAGGAGTTACAGATACGCTACAACTGCCATTTTTTGATGATTTTTCGCAGGGCGAAGTGTTTCCCAAAACCAACCTGTGGGTTGACCGCTTGGCTTATATCAACACCGACTTTGCAGTAAATCCCCCTTCTATTGGCGTTGCCACACTGGACGCTCTGGATAGCACCGGCAAACCGTATTTTAATATCAACGGCGGATTTGGTCCCTGCGATACACTTACCTCGCAGCCTATAGATTTAAGCACTTATAACATTGGCAACAATATTTACCTGAGCTTTTATTACCAGCCCCAGGGATGGAGCTTTTTGCCCCTCGCCGGCCAGGACTCTGTAGTATTGCAGTTCCGCCGGAGCAATGGTGTATGGCACACGGTATGGTCAACACCTGGTCTTGCCGAAGTTGACTTTAAACCCGCCATTGTGCAGGTAACCGACCCGGATGACTTTCACGGGGTATTCCAGTTCAGGTTTATTAATTACCTCAGCTTTTTGGGAGGCGTTGGCCAGTGGCATATTGACTATGTGTATATGGAACGTAACCGTAACGGGGCTGATACCCTGTTTAAAGACGTTGCTATACAGGACAAACCGCAAAGCTTTTTGAAAGATTACCAGGAAATGCCCTATTACCAGTTTAAAGGATTTGAAACCGCCGAAGCAAACACATCGGCTGTGGGAAGGCTGAGCAACCTGGATAATACCGGCAGAACGGTAGATATTTTTACCTATACGGTAAGGGATAACCTGGGAAATGTTAATGCATCGCAACAAGTAACCGGC
>DASPJH010000427.1:0-2862 GCA_035628715.1 Bacteroidia bacterium | reverse complement strand
AATGTGCCGATAAGCCAAGGTGCTAATATGCAAATATGCTTGTTGTTGCCCGGTAAAAAGTAGCCGTAATGGGGATAGAAAATAAATTCCTATATTGTTCATACCTGGCGGTATTTTATCAGGCATTTTCAAGCTTCCGCCAGGTATGATTTGAACCGGTTTTTATAACCGGTTACCATAATTTCCAATACGGCTGCCGTCATTCTCTCATGGCATATCAGATTTATAAAAAAGTATATTGCATTTCGTTTTAAACCGAAATGCGCGCTAAGCCCACAGAAACCAGCATACACCTGGGCAAAAACCCTTTTGCCCGCTACCAGGAATATCTTGGTGAGTTTGTATACGGCGGTATTGACGGCTGCGTTACCACCTTTGCGGTAGTGGCCGGTGCGGCGGGAGCCAACCTGGGCAGCGACGTAATTTTAATACTGGGATTTGCCAACCTGTTTGCCGACGGGTTTGCCATGAGCGTAGGCAGCTATCTTTCAGCCAAGGCGCAGCGGGAAAACTACGAAAAGCATAAGCGCCGCGAATACTGGGAAATTGAAAACTACCGCGACCGGGAAATTGAAGAGATACGGGAAATTTATAAAGCCAAAGGATTTGAAGGTGAACTGCTGGAAAAAGCCATTGAGGTAATTACAGCCGATAAAGACCGCTGGGTGGATGTGATGATGAAGGAGGAGCTGAAAATGCTTGAGGATGGCAAGCCGCCCCTGAGGAGCGGACTGATGACGTTTTTCTCGTTTATTATAGTGGGATTTATACCTATTACTGTATATGTGGCGGATTATGCTTTTGACCTGGCCCTTAAAAATGCTTTTGTATGGTCGGGCATATTTACAGCAATAGGATTTATATCCATTGGTTACATGAAATCTATAGTGAACACTACCAGCCGCAAAAAAGGAATATTGGAAACGCTGATTTTGGGAACCGTGGCTGCCTTGGTGGCTTACTTTTTAGGTGATTTCCTGGAGGGGGTAATCGCACGATGATTAATAATGATACTTACAAGCGATTATTAAAACAGAACTTTCTGAAACCTTATATACAAGGCGATGCTCTAAGGTAATTCTCCTTGATCAATAACCCTGAAGTTCGTGCTTCAATGGTTCAGGCTTTCCGCTCCCTTCAAACGGATTACGTTCTGTTTCTTTAATTAACGCTACTATTTTCTCGAAAATTTTTTTATCAGTAACCTGCCATTCGGTGAATTGTGTAAAGGCCTCACTGGTAAACTGAATCACTCTCATCAGGCAGCAGTATCAATTGTCAATGGTGTAACTGATCAGGTTTCCTTCTTCAGCCTGCTTTATAGATTTCATAAGCATGTCACGGTTAGCTTGTGTTTGCAGAAGATATTCCGTTTCGTCTATATCCACATCAACGGTAAGGGTAATATTCTTGCCACTGAACATTTTTTTCAGGGCTTCAATAAAGTCAGGGTTCAACTCATCTGCTTTTATGTGGAAAAATGCTTGTCATTTATACCAAATATACGAAAAATTATTCAGTTAACGGATTGCAAGGCTCTACCTCTCCATACTAAAAGAAACAAAGTTTTTATAAGGGCCTTTTTCCCACCTGACATCGCTGACAGTAGACAAGGGGGAGCCTTTACGGCACCATTCCACCAGTTTCATCAGGGCAGGCATAGCGCCTTCAGCCTCTATATATACGCTTCCATCCGGAAGATTTTTAACAAAACCGGATACCCCCAGCTCGTGTGCTTTCATTTCCGCATACCTGCGGAAAAAGACACCCTGCACTTTTCCGGTGACATAAATATTCACATGTTCCATCTTATCAAATAACAATAAGGACAAGTTCCTAAATCAGCACTGCATCAACCCGCGTCCATTTAAAATAAGCCGCAAAGAAATAATAAATCCTGCTAAATTGAACAAAAATTTAACCACAATGAAGGCTTCCCGGGTTTTGATGCTGGCTGCGCAGGCTTTTGCCAACCCAATTAATCATACTTAAAAAGCTTACAGCAAGCAATATTAGCAGATAATGGGCTTACTCCCTGATCAGCTTCAACCGTTCAAAAAAATTCTGCCCAACAACCGTTATAAAATATAAACCGGGGGCAAAACCTGAAATATCTACTCTTTTATAAATAGTATCTACAGGCAACGCTACGTTCCGTCCGGCTATATCCCTAATTTGCACAGAAGCATTTTCGGGCAAACCGGTAATGGAAAAATAATTGGTGGCGGGATTGGGAGAGATGATTATACCTGTCTGATTAATTTCATGCGTAGCCGTTAGTGTTACTTTTACATTGGCATGAACCCTGTTTTCACAACCATCCGGCGTTTTCACGGCCACCGTATAATGCATATCCTTTACGGGATAAACAGTAATACTTCTTGTTCTTTGCGAATCTGGCAGCCACAGGTAATCAAATGCTGTATACCCGTTTGAACCGGCAATTTGGGCCTGTAAGTCCAGCTGGGTCCATTCATTAACAGGATTTTGTAAATTTTGCGAAGATGTTATAGCAGATTTCACGCCCTTATTAATGTAAATGCTATCGGTTACCGTGTGGGTGCAGCCGGTACGCATAGTGTAGGTAAGGCTGTACGCATAAGGAGTAAGCGTATTAAGGAAAATGGCGTTGTGATAACGCGATGTGGCGGAATTAAAGACGTTTTTATTGGCGCTGTCCGTTATTTTTAAACGTAAACCTTCCACCTTATACTTTGACCAGTTTAATGAAGAATCGCCCTGGGGCTGAATATCGATTGTATTACAGGTAACCGGTTGCAGCAGCGGCATAGTGTTGGCAGGCAAATCAAGTATATAAAATCCAAACACACGTTTAATGGTGTCCTTGCCGTCAGATGCATA
>DASPJH010000426.1:0-3412 GCA_035628715.1 Bacteroidia bacterium | reverse complement strand
CAGCTGCCCGCTGAACTCCGGTCCCTGGTAGCCCAAATGCTGGTTAGGACTGCGGAATATGATATATACCATATCCTTATTAAGCATGGCAAAATTAATTTCGCCATTGGCCTCGCCTTTACCCTCCAGCCTGAAACCAAGAGTATTGGTATAAAAACTAATAGTGGCGGTCATATCCCACGACTCCAGTATGGGTACCAGACCGGTAAATTTTGGCGCTTCCATATAAACAAATATATGGGTTTGGAAAGTAAGGCGGCAGACTTGTTAAGATTTAGCTATATCCAATCAAATATTACTGTTGGGTACCAGGTACAGGGTAGCTTTCGCCTGTGGTATGCACTATCCTTCATTTAAACTTTGAACAGCAAAATCAGCTTTATTTTTTACTTTAAAACACACGGTATTTACCCGTATTTCGTTGCTTGATATATGCGGCAGCTGCTTTTAACCATTCTTATTTTTTGTGCATTATGCTTAAGGGCGCAGTTGCCTAAATATATCCCGTTACTTATTGGCGATAAATACTGTTTTTGCGACAGCGATATGAAGATACTGCTGTCACCGGTATACAAAAAGGTGATACCAATCGGTAAAAACTACCTTGTACAAGAGGGTAAAAAGTATTTACTGATAGACCCGGTAACAGGCCAAACCACGCCAAAGTTTGACCAGTTTTTACCGGTGAATACCTACACTAAAAACGCCAATGCCTGGAAAAATATAACGCTTTACTTTACGAACCCTGAAATATTACTGAACCAATACTGGTTCAGGCAATCCGGCCACTACTATGCTGCTGTTGCCGCCGATTCTTTAATTATTTATGATGCCAACCTGGCTGTAATTGCCATTAGCGCCGTAATGTCCAAAGGAAACTATAAAGATGTATTGCTGCTGGATTCCCTGAACACGATATTCTGTGTCCGCCAGGAAAAAAAAGAAAAGGTAAATTATATACGGGTTTTTAATTCCCGCATCACATTAAAAGAAACTCATGTAAATGATAAGGATAAACTTACAGTATACCCCATTGGCAAACACTACTTGGCGGAATGCAGGGATGAAAGGTGCGCTTTATTGAAAATTAACGGAAATGCTATTGACACCCTTACTGAGTACAAATACTATTTGATTGAGCAGGACACAATGAACGAGACCTTCAGGTGCCTGCCTAATGATAATAAAAGCATGGACTCAACAGGAAAAGTCATATTTACGACCGTTGATTACCTGGACAGCAACGGTAAAAAGTTTTACAATATCAAACATGTTTATAACACCGAAACCACATACCACGACAAAATGCAGGAGCGTTTGTACAGCGGGCCGGCACTTTTTTTATTAACTCCATATATTGATAACAAGATCATTGCTAACTCTACTGCAGTTGGAATGCTTTCGGCCTTAACTTTTATTGATTCTCTTAATGTGAGCTATGTATATTACAGGACAGGTAAAAATTACGTTATAGGAAGGTATGTTTATGATTCTGCTATTCTCAGGCACATTGGATTATTCGGTTTAATTAATAATTCAGGTGAAACTTTAGTCCCGCTTAAGTATAAAACTGACGCCTACCCCACTGATTCGTTAATAATTTTCAGGGATGTTAAAGATATTTTAATAACCGACCTTGAAGGGAAAACCCTTACCACAATTAGACCTGGGCCTGATACTATAGTCCAGGTATCATATACGCATTCACCCTTGCGGTTGTTCCAGCTCAGCTATTCCGTAATGGAGTATGGTAACTATACCCCGCTTAAAACCGAATGGTGGAAATACAAAAACGGAGAATTCAGGAAATTAACGGATAGCGAACTCTTATCAATGCAATTTGACAACCATTTAAGAAAAAATGAAGAAATAGCTGAAATCAGGAGATTAGCCGATTTGTATAACTTGGGACAGTATGCGCTTGAGTATTATAAGCCCAAACCGAATAAAAGAAACAAGCTACCGCTTATCAGCTATTACAAGCTAAAGGACAGTGTCGATAGAACTTTATTGAAAGATGTAACCTCGCCATTTAAAGTTTATTTGGATTACCCTGATCTGTATTACGCAACTATTTCGTCAGGCAAAAAATTGCGGTATGTTTTTATCAGTAAGACCGGCACTTTATACTATAAAAAAGAATAACCCACCCGGCTCACGATTCCCATTATCTTAACTAACAGAAGTTCGGCTCATTCAGTTTACAAATGGTTTAAACCTTCAACCATAGGGGGTTATGTTGTAAATTGGCTTTACGATTTCAAAAAGTTCACATCATACCTTAGCCAAAATAATATTGCACCTCATGTGTTAAAATAAACTACTTTTGGAAGAAATTAACAAATTGACAGACTGGCGTTAGCGGTAAGTTTAACTGCAACATCTCCGTCAAAACCAAGAAGCCGCAAACCCAACAGGGTATACGGACAGTCAGCAGCTAACATAAATTCGAAAACAGATTCTATTTCATCATTAAATTGTTAACAATGAAGATTTTATACAAGAAAGCAAACGGCATAAAAATGTTTCTTACCAGCATCGTTTTGTGCTTCTCGCTTGGCGTGGCTATGGCACAGCCTGCTTTGATGTGGCAAAAAACCTATGGAGGCAGTGACAATGATGTGGTTCCGATTATTTGGCAAACTGCTGATAGCGGTTACATTATGGCGGGTTCAAGTGTATCAGCTGACCAGCAGGTAAGCGGACATCATGGGCCGGCTGGCGGTTACAACAACGATATCTGGGTGGTGAAAACAGATAATAGCGGAACTCTTCAATGGGAAAACTCATTTGGCGGAGCAGGAAACGAAGCCGCCTATTACGTACAGCAAACCACAGACGGAGGGTATATTGTGGTAGGTGTTACCGATACCGCTAATGGTGACGTAACAAACTGGCATACGGGGCACATCGGATCGCTGCGTACCACAGATTTTTGGGTAGTAAAATTATTTCCCAACGGCACTATAGAATGGGAGAAATCATTTGGTGGAAGCAAGAATGATTGGGCTACCGCTGCTCAACAAACTGCTGACGGAGGTTACATTATTGCGGGCTTCACCAATTCTACTGACGGCGATGCTACCGGAGGAGGCTACCATTCAGACCCTTTCCAGCCCAATGCCAATGACTATTGGGTTGTAAAAATAAGTGCCGGCGGAGCTATACAATGGCAGCACTGTTACGGTGGAAAGTATGAAGAAAGACCTTACTCCATACATCAAACCAGTCAGGACAGGGGATATATCGTGGCAGGTGAAGCTAAAGGCGCTGCCGATGGAGATGTTGGCGCGAATTATGGCAATTCTGACGTATGGGCAATAAAGATTGACTCAAACGGAACTTTACAATGGGAAAAAAATTATGGCGGAACAGGGTATGACAGAGCCAATTTTGTAAGGCATACGGCAGA
>DASPJH010000425.1:0-3712 GCA_035628715.1 Bacteroidia bacterium | reverse complement strand
ATACCCTTGCCGCCACCGCCGGCAGACGCTTTAATCAGTACAGGGTAACCGATGTCTGCGGCTATTTTTTTGGCATCATTCACATCGCTAATGGCGTAGTCTATGCCGGGCACCATAGGCACGTTAAACTTCTTAACAGCCTGCTTGGCGCCTATTTTACTGCCCATTACTTCCATGGATTCAGGGCTTGGACCAATGAAAATCAGTCCTGCCTCACGAACCTTGCGGGCAAAGCCAGCGTTCTCCGACAGAAATCCATAGCCGGGATGAATACCGTCTACACCCAACTTCTTCGCCTCTTCAATGATCTTATCACCCAGGAGGTACGATTGAGCAGATGGGGGAGGCCCCAGGTAAATAGCTTCATCTGCATAGCGTACGTGCAAAGCATTGCGGTCGGCATCGCTGTACACGGCTACGGTTTTAATGCCCATTTCGCGGGCACTTTTCATCACCCTGATGGCTATTTCGCCCCGGTTGGCAACAAGGATTTTTTTCATTTTGTGAGAACCCTTATAAGGTTTTTAATACATGATTGACAAGCCATTAGCTTTTAGCCCTTTGCCCTTAGCTGGTAGCTAGAGCTAACAGCCAAAAGCCAAAAATTACTCTTCGCTGTTAAGGCCGGGTTCATGCAGCATAGGTAGCTCAATCACCTGTCTTTCTTTATAGTGGATGCTGTTGATACCGAAAACACCGCCCCACGACTGAGCCACCATGTGAGCGTAATGTTTCCAGCTGGCATAAAGGTCGTGCGCAAACTTTGACTTAAGCCTGGGGAATATGTGGTTTAGCCTGGCCAGTTCTTCGCTAATGATGGGGTTTCTCTCGTCAGCGCTTTTGGGCATGGCAGCAATAATGCTATCAAGGTCTGCGCTCATTGTTTTATCCACTTCCTGGTAATAAGGCTTTAGGTCCTGCTTTTCTGAGAACGTTTTAGTGTTTACCAGTTCTACAGCACGTTTCAGTTCATGCGGCTCAATCTTGTCATCCACACCGGCAACCAGTACTGCTATTAATGCAGGGGCTTTCAGCATTAATTCCTGTTCCCCTGCTGTAAGGTTTTCAAATTCGTATATCATGTCAGCTATTTGCGTTTTGGCGGTCAAAATTAATAAATTCAACCGTAAACCCATTAGGCATTCAGGATATTGCAATTACTTTTGCTGTAGAAATGAGCCTGGTAACTGAAATAAAACACCTTATTGCAAAAGACATGCGGCAGGAATGGCGGCAGCGCTATGCTCTGAACGGTATACTGCTGTATGTGGTAGCGGCCGTGTTTGTTGTTTACCAGGCCATGAAGATTGATGATAAACCTACCTGGAATGCTATTTTCTGGATAATCCTGTTATTTACCTCGGTTAGCAGTGCGGCTAAAAGCTTTATACAAGAGAGCCGTGGACGGTGGCTGTATTATTACCAGCTTGCCAGTCCGCAGGCGGTTATCATATCCAAAACCATATACAACAGCCTGCTGATGGTCGTAATGAGCCTGCTGTGCATGGTCTTCTACTCCTTATTAATTGGCAATATGGCCGATAATATTCCCATGTTTTTGCTGGTGGCTCTACTGGGTAGCCTGGGATTTTCGGCCGTGTTATCCATGACTTCAGCTATTGCTTCCAAAGCCGGAAACAGTAATTTACTGATGCCGGTGTTAAGTATTCCCAGTATGATACCGTTGCTGCTGGTTACTATCAAAGCCTCTAAAGCGTCTATTGACGGGTTAACCAATGAAATTATACTAAAAGACTGCCTGGTACTGTTTGTATTCTATTTGGCTATCGCAGCCCTGGGCTATATCTTGTTTTCGTTTTTGTGGAAAGAATAATCTATTGAAATGAGGCAATTTGAAAATTTTAAGACGAAATCAGACCTTAAAACCGGCACATATTTCAACTTCTACAATTAGTTAACGCCATCTTTCCAACCACATAGCTAAATTCAATAAAATCCATGTATGGTAATTGTTTTTATTGAAGTAAGGCAGGCAGGCATTATAATCCACAAATGAATACAGGCGGCTGTTTTTATTCAGCAGGTAATCATTTTTTAACTGCTGCATACCGGGTAACACAAGCCAATGATTTACAGGCGCCCCAAAACCCTGCTTGCTACGCTTGCGTATACTGTCGGTCCACAGGTGGCTCATAGCTTCCCTAAGAATATATTTATCAGAAGTTTTATTAACTTTTAAATTATAAGGTAATGAGATACAGAACTCAGCAAAATCTACATCCAGAAACGGCGCTCTCAGCTCCACGCTGCTGGCCATAGCAGCACGGTCGGTTTTCACCAGTATATCGCCGGGCATGTAATCTTCTATATCAGCCCGCATACCATCGTTGGGGGTATTTTCAGGTTTGAATGAGTAGGCTGGTTTTGTCACCTTGCCCTTCAAGCCTAGGTCATTGATTTGTTTGTCAGTAAAATATATGTGAAGCTGCTTATGGGCATCCTGCAAAGTTGAGAACTCAGTATTTTTAATAGCGGCTTTATATTTGGCTGAATCCAGCCCTAACCCAAATCGTGAAGACACTTTTAAAGCCAGTGATAAAAGTGGTATAAGCGATTTGGATACTTTCTTACCCTCCATCATAGCCAGCAGAGTTTTGTAAGTGCCATACCCGCCCAGCATTTCATCGCCCGCATCCCCGGTGAGGATTACTGTCAAATGTTCCTTGGCCAGCATAGATATAAGGTAGGTTGGGATATTAGACGAATCTGCAAACGGTTCATCGTATATGTCCTGCATTTTCAGCAGCAGGCCAGCTATATCGGTCTCCCGTTGCTGCAGTTCAATATGGTGGGTATTGTATTTAGTAGCAATCTCTTGCGCGTAGGGCAATTCATTTATGCTGTCCCCAAAACCGAATGAAATAGTTTTAATGCCTTGCTTGTATTTGGATGCTAATGCTACAATGGTACTGGAATCCAAACCACCACTTAGAAATGCGCCTACCGGTACGTCCGCTACCAGTTGCTTTTTTACTGCGTTTTCCAACAGGTAGGCAAACTGGCCGGTCGCTTCTTCAAGGCTAATGGAAGTATTAGTTTCCGGTAAATGCCAGTATCGTTCAGTTTTCAAGTTTCTAGAAACGGGCGAATATTCAAGGCAATGTGCCGGAGGTAGTGCAAAAACGTTTTTATAAATAGTTTTATGCGGATGAACGTACAAATACTTAAGGTAGTGAGCTATACTATCATGTTCAATTTCAGGGATAACCAACCCGGTGGCCAGTATGGCTTTCATTTCTGATGCGAAAATGAATTCACCATTTTTGCCAAATGCATAGTAAAAAGGCTTCTCGCCAAAACGGTCGCGGGCGCAAAAGAGAGTTTGCTTGTGCTCGTCCCAAATGGCAAAAGCAAACATTCCCGGCAGCTGTTGTAGCATCGACTTGCCCTGGTTCTGATACATGGCTATTAACAGTTCAGTATCGCAAACTGACTGGTAATTGTAGACGGTTTGCTCCATCAGATCCTGGTAACCGTATATTTCACCGTTAAATACTATACCGATGGATTTATCGTGGTTAAACATGGGCTGCCAGCCGCGTTCTAAATCTACAATGCTCAACCTTCGGTGCCCCAATACACAGCGATTGTAAACATGGTGGCCATCCCCATCAGGACCACGGTGAGACATGCAACCCGTCATAGCGGCTACCACTTCCTTGTATGCCTGGCCGTTTTCTGCAACTATGCC
>DASPJH010000424.1:0-5625 GCA_035628715.1 Bacteroidia bacterium | reverse complement strand
CCTGGCTATCCAGCCAAATACCTTTCCTTCAGTATATTCAAATGGTGCGCTTCATGCCCGGCTATTATAAAAGCAATCCGCCTCACATTTTGCTGTAAATTATTGGCAATTCCCGTACGGTCAAGCGCTGTTGGCGTAAAGCTCCTGTACAAGTGCCCGGTGCTTGCCCGGATGGCTTTATATTCTTCAATTATTGATTCCGGGTTGCGCCAGGCAGCAAAGCTGTTTTGTGCATAAGCATTCTCTTCAAAAGGCGGCAGGTGGGTTGTTTCCCCGCGGGCAAAACTCAGGGCACGGTAGCTGAATATCCGCTCGGTATCCATTACATGCTGAACCAGCTCCTTAATGCTCCATTTGCCCGGTGCATAGCTGTAATCCCATTTATCCGCAGGAATGGTTATTAAAGTTTGCAGGGCAGCATCCATACCTTTTGCAAGGGCTTCATCCGGGGTGGTCCAGGGCACCAGCCGTATATAGGCATCGTAATAATCGTTGGCTAACAGCATGTTTTTAATATCGTTTGCTCAAATTTACGAGGTTTATTCCCAGTTTCAAACCTAGCCGCCAACTGGTTCCCAAACGGGTGTCCGGTCGGTTGGTTAGAAACCTGTGATTCCTTACTTCATAATCCAGTCCTGGCGGGCCGCCTTTATCAAACTGGCTGTAGCCTACGCCCATACCGTAGTAAATATCCAGGTGAAAAAACCGGCCTATAACCATGTATCCGCCCTGCATAACAAAATCGTATCTTTTTTCTACCGGGTTAAAGACGGTGTTTCTGTAAACAGATCCGTCACGGGCCGCTGCGGTCTGCGGTTCGTACTTTTTATCCGTATACCGTAACTGGAACCCAAAATAAGGGTACATGCCGCCATCCCTGCCTAAAAACCGTTTGTACGTGTAATAAAAAGCCTGCCCGCTCCATATCATGTTTTTGGGGTTATCTTCCTCAGCCTTTAGCACCTTAGAGTCGTATCCCAAATCTTTCTGCTGGTCTACCAGCCGTATACCAAACTCGTGCATGCGTTTATTACCGCCAACCTGGATGCTTCCCTGCAGGTTGCCGGATAATAAAGGCAACGGTGCAAACGACACCAGCAACCTTCCGCCCCGCTCTTCCCTGCGTTTTTTCTTATCCTGCGTTTTTACGCATTCGGCATGTTTATCCTTAAGTTCCGTTGATTTGGCAGTGTTTCCTGCATATTCAAAATAGTCCGCCAGGGTATTGTATTCATCGCAGTAATAGGTATAGTACAGGTTCTTGCTGTCAAAAGCGGTGGCAGCGGTGCCTACCAGCTCTGTATTCTTCTTGCGTTTGCCGTAGTCCATCATTTTCAGCAGGTAAGTTTTATCGCCATACCCGTCTTTTAACGCTTTGTTATAATATTCCAGCGCCTTGGCATCTTCATCCAGCTTTTCAAAGCTTTCTGCTGCCTTGGCCCACACCTCGCCGTTACGGCTTAATTCAGGCTTTGAAGAAAGTAAATAATTCAGTTTTTCATAGGCATGGGTATAATTCACCCAGTTGCTGTCCCTTATCTTTTTAATATCACTTTTTTTCAGTCCGCTCATAGAATAAATAACCTTTTCAGCCGGGTCTGCCATATCAAATCCCGAGTAGTACAGCTTATTGGCGTGGTAATACCATAAATGGGCTGTCCACCAAAGGTTATAATCGCCAAGAGTATACAAACTGTAAGCTCGTTTTGCATACGCTACCACATCGGCGCTTTTACTTGAGTTGGTACTCGCTTCTACAAATTCCACCAGCAGGTTTCGTTCTATATTGGCTCTTTTTTCAGCTTCAATAATGTAATTCCTGCCGCCGGTTGAGTACCGTATAGGGTAGTAATATCCCTTTAAAATCCCCAAATCTTCATCCAGCTTTTTAATGTTCCGGTAATTTTCTGAAAATTTACCCAAGTCATTTTTAAAGGTGAAATCGTAATAATTCAGCACCAGTATATAATGCCGGGCAGCCTTTTTACTATCCTCACTGGTTCCCACGCGCACATACTGGTCAAAAAGATCAATGGCCTCATCAATCATTTTTTTTAATTCAGCATAGTCTTCCGCATTAATTTTTTTGCTTTGGTCGGCTTTTTCGTCCTTGCCTTTAATTTTCTCATACTTGTTCATTACCTCATCGTATTTTTTTGAGGCTTTCTCAAATATATCCTCTCCGCCAGCAATACCCGCCAGTATTGGCATAACTGCAAAACAGAACACGCCGGTCATGGCTATCCTTTTTAAGTGTTTCATTGGCTGTAAGTTACCTTTTGTATCAAATGTATAAAAAAGCAGTTTCAGATGTATATACGGGAAGGGGTGAGGGAGGTAAATGATACAGAAAAAAATTTGCACCGGGGATTGCACAAAAAGCGATTTTTCCAATTACAGTATGGTAAGAAGAGTTTTTTGAAAAGTGTCTACAAAAGTAGCCGTAACACCGTAACACTCGTAACAAAAATTGTCAGAATCAGGATTTACAGAATTATAGGATGAACAGGATTAATTTTCAGAATCAGGTGATAGGATGCATTCAGCCCGGATTTTTAAATCGGGTCGTAACAGTCGTAACAACCAAATTAAAAATGATTTTTAGAAACAGGATGTAAGGGTAGGGCCGCTGCAGGAGCTCAAAATTTGGGCCTCTGCATTGTTAGCCCCGCATTGCCGTAACAGTCATAACACAAAACCAGGTAAATGGTAAATGTTCAGTGATAAATGTAAAATGACACCTTATTTTTGCACTATGCAAGGACCGCTGAAACTATATAACACATACACACGCACGCTGGAAGTTTTTGAACCTCTTAACCCTCCGTTTGTGGGCCTGTATGTATGCGGTCCTACGGTATACGGCCCTCCCCACCTTGGGCATGCCCGCGGCCCCATAACGTTTGACATACTGCACCGCTACCTTAAACATTTGGGGTACCGTGTGCGGTACGTAAAAAACATAACCGATGTGGGCCACCTGGTGGATGATGCGGACGAAGGCGAGGATAAAATTGCCAAAAAGGCCCGGCTGGAAAAGCTGGAGCCTATGGAAGTGGCCCAGCTGTATACCAACAATTACCGCGACGAGATAGGCAAGCTGAACCTGCTGATGCCCAGCATTGAGCCGCTGGCATCGGGGCATATACCCGAGCAGATTGCCATGATTGCTGAAATTATTAACCAGGGATTTGCTTACGAGGTAAATGGCTCCGTGTATTTTGATGTAATTAAATACGCCCAAAGCCACGATTACGGAAGGCTTTCAGGCAGGGTGCTGGACGACTTGATAGCCGGTGCAGGCAATGCCGCCCGCGAGCTGGAAGGTCAGGACGAAAAACGCAACCCTAATGATTTTGCCCTTTGGAAAAAAGCTGCCCCCGAACATATTATGCAGTGGGACTCGCCGTGGAGCATGGGTTTTCCCGGCTGGCACATTGAGTGCTCGGCCATGAGCGCCAAATACCTGGGTAAGCAGTTTGACATACACGGCGGCGGCATGGATTTGCTGTTTCCCCACCACGAGAGCGAGATAGCGCAAAGCACCGCCTGCAATCACCAGCAGCCTGCCCGCTACTGGATGCACCATAACATGGTTACGCTGAACGGTCAGAAAATGGCTAAATCGCTGGGAAACGGTATAAACTTAGGCGACTTTTATTTAGGTAACCACCCGTTGCTTGTACAGGCATACAGCCCCATGACGCTGAAGTTTTTTGTATTGCAGGCGCACTACAGGGGTACGATTGATTTTGGCAATGAGGCACTGCAGGCGGCTGAAAAAGGGCTGAACCGTCTGTTTAATGCTTATAAGCTGGTGGATGGCCTGAAAACATCGGATATATCTACGGTAAATATTAAAGAAATAATGGATGCGGCCTATGCAGCCATGAACGAGGATTTGAATACGCCGATAGCTATTGCCCAATTGTTTGAGGCAGCCCGCATTACCAACAGCATTAATGATGGCAAGGAAAGCATATCAGCCGACGACCGCCAGTTGCTAAAGCAATTTTTTAGTGCCTTTTTACTGGATATTTTAGGACTTCAGGAAGAAGAAAAAGGCAACGAAGGGTTGGTGGATGAACTGATGCAACTGATAATTGACCTGCGCAAGGATGCCCGCACCAAAAAAGACTTTGCTACTTCGGATATTATCCGCGACCGCCTGAAAGAAGCCGGTATACAGCTAAAAGACGGCAAAGAGGGGACGAGTTATGTGATGGAGTAAGAAGTATAAAATATTTGAGTATAAGGTATAAAGTACAACACCTTAGGGGCATACCTGTTTACCTTATACTCTATACCTAAAATACTTTATACCCGATAAATTTCTACCTTCGCCCCATGCTCATAGCCGTTAACACCCGGTTTCTGCTTAAAAACAAACTGGAAGGAATAGGCCGTTTTACGGACGAAACCCTGAAGGTGCTTACGGCTAAATACCCTGAGCATAAATTCCTGTTTATTTTTGACCGTAAATTTGACGGAAGTTTTATTTATAACTCTAATATTATGCCGGTGGTTATACCGCCGCAAACCAGGCACCCGGTGCTGTTGTACCTTTGGTTTGAGTGGAGTATTACGTATATTTTAAAAAAATATAAACCGGATGTTTTTCTTTCTACCGATGGGTTTTTAAGCCTCCGGACCAATGTGCCGCAGCTGCCGGTAATGCACGACCTGGCATTTATTCACCGGCCGGATGATATAAGCGGGCTGGTTAAAAAATATTATAATTATTATTTCCCCAGGTTTGCGCGCAAGGCTGCCCGTATAGCCACCGTTTCTGAGTTCAGCAAGCAGGATATTGTAGATAATTACCAAATAAATCCATCAAATATTGATGTGGTTTATAACGGGGTAAGCGATATTTTTAAGCCTATATCCGAAGAGCAAAAAATAGCCACACGGCTACGCATCACAGGCGGTAAGCCGTATTTTGTATTTGTTGGCGCTTTGCAGCCCCGGAAAAATATAACCAACCTTTTAAAGGCCTTTGATGATTTTAAAAAATCGGATACACAGTCAGCCCAATTGGTAATAGTGGGCCGCAAAGCCTGGCAAACCGAAGAGATGGACACCGTTTATAACTCTTTGGTATATAAAAGCGACGTGGTATTTACCGGTCGGTTGAGCGATGAAGATTTATCGGCCACTATAGCCGCCAGCCTGGCTATGGTGTACGTTGCTTTTTTTGAGGGGTTCGGGCTGCCCCTTGCCGAGGCATTTAAGTGCCATGTGCCGGTAATAACCTCGGATGTATCCTCCATGCCCGAAGTTGCCGGTGATGCAGGCATATTAACTGATCCGCACAGTGTGGAAAACATCGCACAGGCTCTCAGGCAAATGGCCGGCGACAGTGCGCTTCGTCAACAGCTTGTCAACAGGGCTGTGGAACGTTCGCAGTTGTTTACATGGGAAAAAACTGCAACTTTGTTGTGGCAAAGCATAGAAAAAACCACTAACCATGCCCCTTAAACGGAGTTACAGCGATATACTGCACGAAGCCGGCTGCGACGAAGCCGGGAGGGGTTGCCTTGCCGGGCCGGTGTATGCTGCTGCCGTAATCCTTCCTAAGAAATTTAAGAACAAATGGCTGAACGATTCCAAACAGCTAACCTC
>DASPJH010000423.1:0-2624 GCA_035628715.1 Bacteroidia bacterium | reverse complement strand
GGCCCAGTGGGAACGGGAAGAAATATCGGAACGGGTGGCGGCATCTATACCAATAAGGGCTAAATTGGGGAAACCTATTGGAGGTCAGGCATCATTTGGGTATAGGTGGGAAGGTAAAGAACTTATTGTTGATGAAAAAGAAGCACCGATCCGCAAATTGGTGTATGAATTGTTCCGCGACCATAAGCGTAAAGGAGTAGTTGCTAAACTGCTTAATGAAAAAGGATACCGTACTCGTAACGGGTCCTTGTTTACTGACACAACCATTGGCAGATTGCTTCGAGATTCAACTGCAAAGGGCATCCGTATAGCAAACTATTCCAAAAGCCTTGGTGACGGCAAAAGTTGGGTATTAAAACCGGAAAGTGAATGGATAAAAACGCCATGTCCAGCAATAGTATCAGAAGAGTTATGGAATGAATGTAATCTAATAATGGATGAACAGGACAAGAAAAAACAGCCGGTTGCCAAAAAGCCTGTCCACTTATTTACCGGTATTCTGTATTGTGACTGTGGTGAAAAAATGTACATCCCCTCAAAGAGCAAAAAGTACATATGCTATTCTTGCCGCAATAAGATTTTAAGTACTGACTTAGAGGAAATCTTCTATCAGCACCTAAAATCATTCCTGCTAACCGACCAGCACATTGGCACATTCTTATCAAAAGCCGATGCTATTATCATAGAAAAAGAAAGCCAGGTAAAAGCACTTAAAAAGGAAACGGAGCGTATAGAAAAAGAAATGGAGAAGCTTGTTTCCCTTCACGTAAGCGGCGAAATACCTAAAGAGGGTTTTGGCAGGCATTATAATCCACTATCAGAACAGCTTAAACAAATAGAGGCGCACCTACCGGAATTGCAAAGCGAAATAGACTTCCTGAAAATAGAACATATAAACGGCGGGCAACTTTTACATGAAGCAAAAAATCTACACGACAGGTGGCCCACTTTCGATACTGAAGCAAAGCGTCAGGTAGTGGAACAGGTGACAAAATCCTTATCCGTTTCAAAGGATGAAATAAAAATCACCTTCGCCTACACTCCATCTTTCTTCCAAATTGCCCCCGATTCCCAACGCAACTTCAGGGGTTCATAGCAGCCACCAGCATAAAGCTGGCGGGGTAGTCCACCGTAAACTTAGCCCGGCTTATGGTAACCCGACGCTCTTCCAGCGGCTGGCGCATAACTTCCAGCACTGTGCGCTTAAACTCGGGAAGCTCGTCCAGGAACAGCACACCGTTGTGCGACAGGGAAATCTCACCCGGCTGGGGAACAGCTCCCCCTCCCACCAGCGCCACATCGCTAATAGTATGGTGCGGAGAACGGAACGGCCGGACGGCTGTTAAGCCCGCATCCTTGCCCAATTTCCCTGCAACCGAGTGTATTTTAGTGGTTTCCAGCGCCTCGTGCAGGCTAAGTGGAGGCAAAATACCCGGCAACCGCTTGGCCAGCATAGTTTTTCCTGAACCAGGAGGGCCTATCATAATTACGTTGTGCCCTCCGGCGGCGGCAATTTCCAGTGCCCGCTTTATATTTTCCTGGCCCTTCACATCGGCAAAATCATTACCGCTGTTAGCCTGCTGCTGTGCAAACTCGCGGCGGGTATCCACCTCAAACCGTTCCAGCGCACCGGCATCGCCGTTAAAAAAGTTTACTACCTCGCCGAGGTGAGCAGCGCCGTATACCTTCAGGTCGCTCACAATAGCTGCCTCACGGGCATTTTGCAGCGGCAGTATAAATCCTTCAAAGCCTTCCTTGCGCGCCTGTATAGCTATGGGCAAAGCGCCCTTAACAGGCTTCAGGCTTCCATCCAGCGATAGCTCGCCCATAATAATATACTTGCCCAGGCTCTCGTAGTCGGTCATCTGGTCGCTCACCGCCAGCATACCGGCGGCAATGGTAAGATCGTAAGCACTCCCTTCCTTACGCACGTCGGCAGGCGCCATGTTAATCACCACTTTTTTACGGGGCAGCTTCAGCCCGCTGTTTTTAAAGGCCGTTTCAATCCTTTGCTGGCTTTCTTTCACAGCATTGTCAGCCAGGCCTATCAGCACATAGCCCGCCCCGTCGCCCGCATTCACCTCCACGGTTATTGTCAGTGCATTCACGCCATATACAGCGCTTCCATAAGTTTTTACCAGCATTTTGGGTTAATCGCAATCAGTTTAAATTCAAAAGTATTTTATTGCAGGCATTGCCACAAACAGGTTTTGCCAACAATTTGCAACGGTAGGCAAACCAACGCAAAACACTGTTGTTTTATACAACTCAGGCAAAGAAGGTAAACGCAGCAAATGCCGTGTAAAAGAGCCGCGGGGCAAGCATGGTACAGTTTGTGATATTTGATTTTATCGTAAAAGTGTTTACTTTGCCGCCAAGCCTTTTTGTGCAGGGGCAATGTAACTCAAACTGATATACACACGTAAACAACTAAAAGCTAATGAAAAAATTACTTATTGCCGTTTTAGTTTTTTCGCTGGGAATGGTAACCTCCAATGCCCAGAAATTCGATTTTGAATTCGATGCTAAAATCACCGATTATACCAATATCGGTAAACGCAAACTTGCAGTAGCCCTGCTTGATGAGGACAACCGCGCCATTGCCGAGTACAATAAAAACAAGG
>DASPJH010000422.1:0-10029 GCA_035628715.1 Bacteroidia bacterium | reverse complement strand
GTAGAAGGCCTGCACATGCACACGGGTAGCGAGTTTTTGGACGCGGGCGTGTTTTTGCAGGGCGCCGAAATATTATTTGATGCCAGCAAGGATTTTCCCGACCTGAAATTTATTGACTTTGGCAGCGGGTTTAAAGTGGCTTATAAAGAAGGCGATATAACCACCGATATTGAAGCGCTGGGCCAAAAAATAACCAAACGTTTTAATGAGTTTTGCAAAGAATACGGCCGCGAGCTGGAACTTTGGTTTGAGCCCGGCAAATACATGGTGAGCGAAGCCGGGTTTTTCCTGGTAAAAGCTAACGTAATTAAACAAACTACCAGCACCGTATTTGTAGGCGTGGATAGCGGCCAGAACCACCTGATACGCCCTATGTTTTATGATGCGTACCACCATATTACCAATATCAGCAATCTTAACGGAACGCCGCGTATTTACAGCGTGGTGGGGTATATATGCGAAACCGACACCTTTGGCTGGGACCGCAAGCTGAACGAAGTACGCGAAGGCGATATTCTTGCCTTTCACAATGCAGGCGCGTACTGTTACACTATGAGCAATAACTACAACAGCCGTTTTCGTCCCGCAGAAGTACTAATAAAAGATGGTGAAGCGCACCTGATCCGCAAGCGTGAAACCATGGATGATTTGCTACGGAATGTGGTGGAGATTTAATGTGCTAATTTGAAAATGTGCCAATGTGGTAATTGTATAACAGTTAGCGCATTGGCACATTTTATTTACGATAATCCTCTATTTTCGATTTTTATTTTTGAAAAATCGAGGCTGATGGGATGGAACGATTGAGCGAACAAATAAATTTGCATCAATGCCGACACCATAGCTACCACTATCTCCAATTGTGTGTCCATCTTAAGGTAAAACTTAAAAAATGTGAGCCAAAAAAGACTTACCAGCAGCCCCACCCATGCCATCTTAAAATGATAGAAGGCTATTAAAAATCCTGCGTTAACCAGCAAAAACCCTATGACTATGGTATTTTGCAGCCTGGTACCCGTCCTGCTTTCAGAATACGCGGAAACCATATAGAACAGCAAGACAATTATTATCATAAATGTTTTGTACGTTTTGCCAGCGTCCTCTTCAAGATACCTGGCATATGCGCTGCCATTATAAACGGCTTCAAGATGCGACCGGTGATTCTTGTTTCTCAATAGATAAACAAGAATAAAAATATTTATAACCGGAACAAACGCAAAAAAATAGGTGAACCCTATTGGCCGCTTTATGGCGTACAGCTTTTGAATTAATATGTTTGAAAGCGCGTGCAGAACTGTAAACAGCCCTACAATATAGAAAATGTAAAATAGCCATTCAAACCATTTAAGTTTTATTTCCTCAGCTGTATAAAAAAATGAAGAACGTGGTTTACTAACGTACACCAAAGCATATATCATAAAGAACAGTAATGTATACAGCACAATGAACTGCAATGCAAACCCCGTACGTCGCACAGGATATTTTTTTGCCACATCGCTAAAGCTGATCTGATACTTCCTTTTTTCGCTGTAAATATTCAGCAGGTAATAATATGCAAAGCCGTGTCCAAATAAAAACATGCAGTATATTACGTAGCCTGTCCAATGTTCGTAATAGTCAAATCCAAAGAACATCCTCCTGCAAATTTCAATTATGGCGTGCATAGAAACACCCACTATATATCCTCTTATAACTGAACTTACGCTTTTTCCTTTTGCTACGCCATAATAAAGCCCGAACACACTGGTCCATGAAAAAAATAAACTGTAAACATAGTACCATTTTGTAGGTTCCTTTCTTCCGTAGTCCTCGTGATACAAGTTATTATCGAAAAAATAAATTGCATTGGCCGCGACCATAAGCAAAGCCGTAAATAGTAGGTGCCGCCATTTTTTTTCATATGCAAACTGCCACACAAAAAACAGGTAGTAAAATAACCATACTAAAACCTGAAATAATTTCTCTTTGGCTTTTGTATTTTCCATTTCACCTATAACAAGGTGAGCTACAAGCAGCATAGCTACCATTACAAAGCCGGGAATTACAAAAAGTTTTATTTTCCTGTAATCAAGATACATAAATTATTTTTTTGACAAAGTAATATTTTTTTTCTCACTTGAATTACACTGATTTGTATATACTGTTCAAATCATGTTGAATGTTGGCTAAACTTCAAACAGTAAACTTCAAACTGGCTGTTATATTTGCCCCATGTTTAACTGGGACGAAATTTTGGCTGTTTCTTTTACGCTGTTTGCGGTTATTGATGTTATCGGCTCTGTGCCGGTTATTATCTCGCTTCGCAGTAAAATAGGCCATATACAAAGCGAAAAAATCACCATAGCAGCCGGTGTGCTGATGATTGTGTTCCTGTTCATCGGCAAGCAGTTTTTAGGCCTGCTGGGGGTGGATATCAGTTCATTTGCGGTGGCCGGTTCTATTGTAATTTTTATCATTGGGCTGGAAATGATACTGGGGATAGACATTTTCAAAGCCGACCCTAACCCTTCATCCGGTAGCATTGTCCCGGTAGCCTTTCCTATTATAGCAGGGTCGGGTACGCTTACCACGGTAATCTCGCTCCGGGCCAATTACGATGTGTCTAATATACTTGTCGGCATCCTGCTCAACCTGATACTGGTGTATATAGTGCTGAAGTCAACCGGCTTTATTGAGCGCAAGCTGGGCCAGGGCGGACTGATAATTATCCGCAAGTTCTTCGGTCTTATCCTGCTGGCTATCGCCGTGAAGATATTTAAGAGTAATGTGGGTTTGTAAAGTTAATAGAACGCTAAATTCTGTAATAAACAAAACGGCGGGTATAAAGCCCGCCGTTTTGTTATATTTATAGACTTTAATTATTTAATGGCCGCTTACCAGGTGCTCCTTACTTTGTATAGTAATTATATACAGCACATAGTTTTCATGCCGTTTGCCCAGCATCAGCATTTCACCAGGACTGATTTGCATTGCATAGCGCGGCATAAAGCCATTGCCCTCATCGCTTTCTTTTAGTAAGGGTACACGTGTTATTTTATCACCGTCAAACGTAGTGTATACCAATACTCGTTTATTATCTTTTTGTGTGGCGGTAAACTCTTTATAATTTTCAGCCTCCAGGTTACTGCGGTGCTCATTAAAAAACAATAGAGGAGCATTGTTGCCGGTATAGCTAAAATACGATAAAAATGAGTTGACAGATATATCCTCAGCCTTGCTTGATTTAAGCACGGTACTATAACTATTTAAAGACCCAGCGTTGGCCATACTGAAATAATGCACTGCGTTTTGATGGTAAACCGCCGGGGCTCCTGCCGCCTGGTATCTTTCCTCGGCAAACAGCTCAAATGCGTTTTCATGCTGTATATTCAGCTTATCAATAATAGGGCGGGTATCAGGCAAACCGGCTACATCGGTATAAACAGGAGTAAAAACAGCATTGCTGCCATTTAGTATCCAGCCTGAGAAAATTCCCTGTATTTTTTCTGAACCGGCTGAATAAAACCCGGCTACCAGCAAATCGCCAGCATTATTTATCTCGCAGGTTATGTCTGCTGTTTTTTTGCCGGGCAGCTTTAAATCAAACTCACTGGCTACAAACTCATTGGCATTATTAAGGGTAAACCGGCAAAGCTTATACACCGTTTCTTTCTCTTCTTCCACTTTCACCAGCAGATGCACGGTACCGTCGTTGGCAATTTTATAACCGGCAACATTGGTGCGGGTATCAGCATATTTTAACTCCTCATCTTTTGACGACATCCACGACAGTTTAGGATTTATAACAGTAAAACTCAGTTTTTCATTACCCTTATTATTGGTTATTGTTTCGGTTTTAACAATTAATATTCTGCTGCTGTCTGCCGAAGCTGTAATAAGAAACATACCCGGGTGGGCAGATATTTCTGTATTGATGTATTCCAGCTTTTGCCACTCTTTAACCGGGTTCAGGTTAAAATCAAACCGCCGGGCATACAGCGAGCTTTCATTATCACCTTTGTAATATAAATCGGTGAAAACAATAATATGGTCTTTTAAAATCAGTACCTTATTAAGGTCGGGGGTACGGGTTTTAGTGGCATCTTCCCGCAGTTTAAAGCTGATTTCCTTTTTGTCTGCCAGCTTCAGCGTTGTTTTGTCAAACTTATACAACTCTATGCCTTTCTCAATACGCCTGTATACATATAAGTTGTTTGCTGCCTGCCCGGCAATTACAAAATCAACGGTTAGTTCATCCCCTTTTAAAATTTCGGGGCTTTTGGTTACTTTAATTTCCTGTGCTTTTATGGTAAAAGGCACTAAACACCCAACAAAAGCAACTATTAACACAACAGTTTTCTTGTTCATAGGTTAACATTTTAAAAGTAAAGGTATTACCCCTGAACAAGAAAGTCAAGAACTTTTCAACAAAAAGTTAAAACTTTTTACTTGTTTTTGTAAACTATACAGAATTGACTGGGCATAACGTCCGCCAATTTTTTTTGTCTGGTGGCATAAATATAAAAGCAGGATAATAACGTGTTTATCATGCTTATGATTAGTTGTTCTCTTGCTAAGTGAAAAGTAAAACCGGGTATCATTCCAGCGTTAGAGTGATAACTTTGGCGGTGCCGTCTTTAAAGCCCATCATTACATACTCGTTGTCTTTAATTTTAAGCACCGAGGTTTGGAATAGATTAACTCCCAAATCCTTATGAGTTGTTAGCACAGTTCTTTCCGTTTTATCATCGGTGATAGTTAGTAAGGCCAGGCAGGAGTTTTCTTTGCCGTCGTCCTCTTTTGTTTTTCCGTTATATGCTCCATTGGTGTAATTTTTAATATTATCAGGAAATATCCAATACACATTATTACCTTTTTCAAAGTTAAGAATGTCTGAAAAATGAATGTATATTTTAAGGTCCACCTTATGCTCGGATTTTACAGGAACATAGCTTTGGAGAGTTAATTTACCTGTAGCATCAGCTACGAACATAAATATGTCACCAAAAAGTGCTGTAGCAGAATGTTTTTCTTTTTCCAGTCCCGTTTGTGTAGTAGTGCTTATATTTCTCCTGTTGCTATACACCAGGTATTTATTACTTGTTTTAATAATTTTTACCCCCGGAATTTTTATTCCAAACATTTCTTTATTATCCTTTAACGATTCCGAATCATCAAAGCTGTTCTTCATTGATTCTGTGAATGGAGTAAATTCGTGCTGAGAAACTACGGAACTGGTTACATCGTATTTTAAGAAAAAGATACCGTGAGGATTTTTACCTTTTTTCCTATGATCGAAGTAAAAAGCCGCCACAACAATGGAGTTGTCAGCGGAGTCATACAAACAGTCGATCTCGCCGCAATAGTAGTTTTCGGGAAAATCTATTAGCTTGCCATCGTCGTGTTTAATAAGATAGCTGGAATTATACAAGGCGAAGTATAGAGATTGCCGGGAAGGCTTTTCGTTATATACTTTATCCTCCGATGTAAGGTATACATGAAGTTTTTTATTTGACTGTGGAGAAAAACAGTCAGCAATTAAATAATTTGGGTTTTCCTCTATCTTAGGCTTTATTTTATCGCGGACTTTTACATATTCATAATCAATAAAATCAAGTTCCAAATCAATATAATCTTTTTTGCGAATATTATTCCCCGCGCCGTACATAACTTGCGGCTCTCTGCACATAAATATACTGTCCTGCTGCCAATACCGAATAAACAGTTCTTCAATCAAAGAAGAAAATGGATTATTATTATCTGTTTCAGGTAAATCAATAGTATACAGTTCCTTCCAGCTAATAACAGTTTCCAGTGCAGAGTTTATAGCGGCCGCATAATAAAACTTTTGTGTCTCCTTTTTATTTTCGACGCTTACAAATAAATATACTGTCTTATCAATAGATTGAACATGCTCAATTTTAAATGACCCGTCTTTAACTTCTTCTTCAATATTCAGTTCTAATATTAATTCATTTACCACTATATATTGTTTGTTCCGGTCATACACCTGCAACACGTATTCGGCATTTCCTTTTTGGTCTTCACGTGTATTCAGCACTACCAGTTTCCCATCCTTCTCCAGCAGCAAATCAAAATGCGCCTTTTCAGCATCTGTTTTATTTTCCGCGCCCTCAATCACTTTAATCTGCGCGGACGAAACAAAGCAGGCAACTAATAATAAAAAGACAACAATAAAATTTCTTAGCATTGGTTAATTATTTTTTGCGCAAAATATTTAACCAATATCAACTAAACAAGGAGAAATACTGCCTTTCGATTAAAAAATGGTAAACCCTATCCTGAATACCCACGGGCTATTGTATACGGATGTGGCGCCGCGCCAGGTAGGCATATACATAACCTGGGCATAAATACCGCTCCTGTTTGAGAATTGGCTTATATACCCGCCACCGATAAGCAGATTGTTTTCGGAAAAAGATGCTTTTGGAAAAGGCTTCTGTTCCAATGAACCGTTTAAAAACTCATATTCAGCCTGGGCAAAAAAGTTGTTGTATACGGTATACCGAACAAACGGGCTTACGCCCACCAATTGGTAAGTAGCCGGGAAACTTCCCGTAGCGTTGGAGTTTAACTTAGTATACTGGTATTGCAGCATAACGCCCGGCACCAGTTTATCAGTTACTTTATAGCCTACAAAGGGATTGGCAGAAAAGCTGGTTCCAAAGTTGGAAAACGAAGGGAAAATACCCCCGCCATACACTACCTTATCCCAGTCAAAGCCGCCGCCGGTTCGCTGGGCGCTGGCTGTTAACAGCACTGATACTAATAATGTTATAGTAAACAATGGTTTAAGAACCGTTTTCATAGAATTCAAATTTATGTAATGGTTTACAGGTTTAAGTAATATAAATGCTCTATTTTTGCTGCAAATTTTAAACCAACAATGAGTAAAGTTCACAATTTCAGCGCCGGGCCGGCAATATTACCACAATCGGCCATTGATGCATCTGTTGAAGCACTAAAAAATTTTGCAGGCACTAACCTTTCTCTGCTTGAGGTTTCTCACCGCGGGAAAGAGTTCGAGGCCGTAATGGACGAATCGCGCGCTATTGTTAAAGAGCTTTTTAATGTTCCTGATGGCTATGCTATCCTGTTTATGGGTGGAGGCGCCAGCCTGCAGTTTTCTATGGTTCCCTACAACCTGCTGGACGAAAAAGAAACTGCCGCCTATGTGAACACCGGCGTATGGGCAACCAAAGCCATTGAGGAGGCACCCCTTTTTGGCAATGTGAATGTAATAGCATCATCAGAAGACAAAAACTTTAGCTATATACCCAAAGGTTATAATATCCCGGCAGATGCAAAATACCTGCACCTAACCAGCAACAACACCATTTACGGTACCCAGCTGCATACATTCCCTGAGTCGCCTGTAAATGTGGTGTGCGATATGTCGAGCGATATTTTCAGCCGCCCCGTAGACGTTTCAAAATTTGCGCTGATATATGCCGGTGCGCAGAAAAACATGGGCCCTGCCGGTGTTACCCTGGTAATTGTACGCGAAGATATACTGGGCAAGGTAACCCGCAAGATACCTACCATGCTCAATTACAAAACCCATATCAAGGGCGAGTCGATGTTTAATACACCCCCGGTATTTCCAATATATGTATCGCTGCAAACCCTTAAATGGGTAAAAGCCATGGGCGGTGTAGCTGCTATGGAAAAACGCAATACCGAGAAAGCCAACCTGTTATACAGTGAAATAGACCGCAACCCATTGTTCCAGGGAACCTGTGCCACTGAAGACCGCAGCAAAATGAACGTTTGTTTTGTATTGAAGGACAGCAGCCTGGAAGATGAGTTTATGCAACTGTGTAAGAAAAACAGGCTGAGCGGACTGAAAGGCCACCGCAGTGTAGGCGGTTTCCGCGCTTCGTTGTATAACGCCCTGGAGCTTGACAGCGTACAAGCACTGGTGGATACCATGAAGGAGTTTGAAAAAATGAAAACCAGCGCGGGAGCGTAATTAATAACTCGCCTGAATCAGAGTTTTCAGAATGTCAATAAGACAATTAATTCTGAAAATTCTGATCCAACAACCAACTTACTAACACTTAAAAACATAAACTATACCCATGCCCAGACTACTTGCCAACGACGGTATTGACCCTATTGGAAAGAAAATGCTTGAAGAAGCCGGTTTTGAAGTGGTAACCGAAAAGGTAGCCCAGGAAAACCTGAAAGATGCATTGAAAAGCTTTGACGCCATTACTGTGCGCAGCGCCACTAAAATCCGCAAGGATTTGATTGATGCCGTACCCAATATTAAACTGATTGGCCGCGGCGGCGTAGGGATGGACAATATTGACGTGGAATACGCCCGCGCCAAGGGCATCAGGGTAATTAATACCCCTGCAGCGTCTTCAGTGTCTGTAGCTGAGCTGGTGTTTGGTCACCTGTTTAATATGACCCGCCATTTGGCATATAGCAACCGCGTGATGCCAGTGGATGGTATTGCCAAATTTAATGATATTAAAAAGGTAAGCTCCGCAGGTACTGAACTGCGTGGTAAAACCATGGGTATTATCGGTTTTGGACGCATAGGACAGGAAGCTGCCAAAATAGCCTTTGGTATAGGGATGGATGTACTGGCTTTTGACCCCTACGTAGAGAATGTAGATATTACTATTTATTTAGGTCCAACAGCTGGCAGCCAGCGCATTAAAATCCCGGTGAAAACCGTAAGCAAGGAAGAACTGCTGAAACGCTCGGATTTTGTATCGCTGCACGTACCCTTTAACGAAGGGGATAAACCGGTTATAGGTACACCTGAAATAGCCATTATGAAAGATGGCGCCGGTATCATCAACTGTGCCCGTGGTGGTGCCGTGGATGAAAAAGCCCTGGTAGCTGCACTGGAGAGTGGTAAGATATCAGCTGCCGGACTGGATGTATTTGAAAAAGAACCCCCGGTTAGTGATGCTGTGTTGAAACACCCAAAAATTTCTTTAAGTGCCCATATTGGAGCAAGTACAGCAGAGGCCCAGGAAAAAATAGGCACCGAGCTTGCTGAAAAGATCATCGACTTTTTTGCTAATTCTTAATTTCACGCAAAGGCGCTAAGTCCGCAAAGCACATAAAGTCTTTCATCGTAACGGTCTTAGTGTCTTTGCGAGAAAATATCTCACGCATGAACACCGGTAAGCTTAATAAAATCCTTGTTATTCAAACAGCTTTTATCGGTGATGCGATACTGGCCACCAGTGTTTTGGAAAAACTCCACCAGCATTACCCTTCTGCACAAATTGATTATATGGTGCGCAAGGGAAACGAAAGCCTGTTTACCGGCCACCCCTTCGTCCATAATTTATTGGTGTGGGATAAAAAGAATGGCAAGTATAAAAATCTGTTAGTACTACTAAAATCCATCCGTAAAGAGAAATACAACCTGGTGGTAAACCTGCAGCGGTTTGCAGCTTCCGGTTTCCTGACAGCTTTTTCAGGCGCGAAACAAACCATAGGTTTTAAGAAGAATCCATTCTCGTTCCTGTTCAGCAGCCGGGTGGAACACGAATACGATAACCGGCACGAGACAGAAAGAAACCATCAACTGGTAAGTGCGTTTACGGATTCAGTTCCTGAAAAACCCCGCCTCTACCCCACCGATGCTGATTTCACCAAAGTTTATCCTTATAAATCAGCACCTTATGTCTGTATTGCACCTGCATCCGTTTGGTTCACCAAACAGTTTCCCGTTGAGAAATGGGCAAAGTTTTTAAACCGTATTGGTCAGAATGTAACAGTCTATCTTCTTGGGGCTCCGTCAGATAAGGAATTGTGCCGCGAGATAGTAAATCGGGTTACCAATCCAACCATTCGGCTGCACATTTTAGCCGGAGAATTAAGTCTTTTACAAACTACCGCCCTGATGAAAGATGCGGCGATGAACTACACCAACGATTCAGCGCCCCTGCACCTGGCCAGCAGTATTAATGCACCTGTAAGGGCTGTTTTTTGCAGCACCGTTCCTGAGTTTGGTTTTGGCCCACTGAGCGATAACAGCGCAGTTATTCAAACTGATTT
>DASPJH010000421.1:0-6644 GCA_035628715.1 Bacteroidia bacterium | reverse complement strand
ACCAGGTCGTCCACTATTACTACATCCGCATTGGTAACATCACCTATCACGGTCATACCTGCCACTTCGTTGGCGCGCTTGCGCTCTTTATCGCAAACCACCAGGTCGCAGCCCAGCATTTTAGCAAAGTAGCGTGCACGGGCGGTACCTCCCATATCCGGAGCGGCAATGGTAAGTTTAGGCAGTTTAAGGCTTTGTATATAAGGTATAAATATTACTGAAGCATCTAAATGGTCCACAGGAATATTAAAAAAGCCCTGAATTTGAGGGGCATGCAGGTCCATGGTCATTACACGCGCCACTCCTACTGCTTCCAGTACATCGGCTACCATTTTAGAGCCTATGGAAACACGTGGTTTGTCCTTCCTGTCCTGGCGGGCCATACCAAAATACGGTATTACTGCTATAATATAATGCGCCGAGGCCCTTTTTGCTGCATCCACCATCAGAAGAAGCTCCATCAGGTTTTCACTTGGGGCAAAGGTGGACTGAATCAGGAATATATCACTACCCCTAACCGATTCGTTAAAGTTAGGCTGCATTTCGCCGTCGCTGAAACGCTGGATAGTTACATCACCCAACGGCTGGCCGTAATGGTCGGCAATTTTTTGTGCGAAATAGTGCGAAGACGTGCCCGAAAAAAGTTTAACGGGGTTGCGGTGATTTGCTGCGGGGTTCATTTGGCTGCAAAAGTAATACAGCCGCTTTTTGTGTGTCTAATTTTTGTTAATAAATTATTAAACAATTGAAACCGAAAGATGTGGAAATAAAAAAAGCGCCCGGTGTGGAGCGCTTTTGAAGATTGTTGACCGACCAGGGGTCGAACCTGGACTCTTCTGAACCAAAATCAGACGTGTTGCCAGTTACACCATCGGTCAATTGGGGAGTGCAAAGGTAATAAAGGTTAGATTGTTGTCAAATCTTTTTTTAAAAAAAATTCACTTATGCTTGCCTATCTCTTGAGTTGTATATTGGGCCCTATTAATACAATGCGCTTTATACCACTACTATGGTCCCTGTTGCTGGCAACCGGCTGGGGGTGCGAGAAAAAGGAGCAACCCTGCGAGCAAACCATTGCCACTGTGAATATTGAGTTATCACCTTTATTTACCGACAGTATCAATCAACATTGGCTGCGTGGTAACTGGCCGGCGATTGTAACATTTAAAGATAGCGGTGGAAATGAGTTACTGTTCAAAAGCGAAAAAGTTGCCCTCTTCAGCGGGACGGCCCACAAAACCGTTTCAGAAAGGGTGGTTACAGAACCCTGCCGGATTACAACTTTTAAGTACAACAGTAACATTTACAGCGAAAGTCGGACGCTGGATGGATATAACCTGCCGCTGCAAATTATAGTAGTAAGAGCGCACTATGTACCGTACGAGATTTTTATTGATTCATCAAATATTGATAGCCTGACTGAATACCTCGCCATTTATATTAATAATATCAAATTTAATGTGCCCGTGCTGGGCGTTCCGGCTGAACCTGGATTTGAATTTTATCCGGCTTTTAGTTTACGAGGCAAACAATACGACAGTGTTTACAAAGGCTTAAACCCGCATGTACCATCTTCGGCAGTTGTGCCCAGCGAGGTGTATTATACATTTAAAGAAGGAGTAGTAGCCTTCAGGTATTCAGACAACAAGTTATGGGTAAGGGAGTAATAATAATTATAACCGCGGTCATATTTTTCGCAGCCTGCAAAAAAGACTGCCCCGGTGATAAGAAAAGTACGACAGTAACCACCGCGCCTCCCCGGTATGCAAACTGGTTTGGCAATACATTGATGCGTGACACTATTGAATTTAAATCTACATCGGGCTTTACTGAATATTATGCCGTTGCCAGAACAGAAGGACTGAGCCTCACAAGCTCAACCGAATGCGAGGAGCATTTTATTAAAGACTATGTGGAAACTGAGTTGAATGGGATTTTGTTTGGTTTTACCTTTTACCAGGTTTTCAGGTATAGGCATACAAAAGATACAGCCATTTTAATAGCAGAGGCATATTACAACCGGAATAATCCAATAAACAGCACCCCTGACAAATTCGGTTTTTTGTTAAACCTCACTGATACTGCCAAAAACAGTAATTACAGGTTTTATACTGAGTATACAAACCAGCAGGGACAAAAATACCCGAGTGTGCATCATTATACTTATCCTTCGGGCGGTATCAGCCAAATATATGCGGTGGAGGAGTTTTATATTTCAGAAAAACAGGGCCTGATTGAATATAAAACGGTTGATGGGGTAATTTGGTCGAGGGTTAAGTGACAACACAGATATGCGAAGTGTTTCCCAGGGCAATAAAGGTTAGATTGTTGTCGATTATTTTTTTAAAAATTTGCAGGGGTTAAATATTTTGTGATGTCGGGGCATTGTAAGGGGCTGTCTCAAAAGTCGAGACAGCCCCTTTTTTTATCGATTTTATTCGCCCCCTTTTTTACTTTTGAGACAGCCCCGTATGTTCAATTCCTGAATTGTGGGGATTCAATTCAGGAATCCCCCGGTTCAGTTTCCTAAACCCCTACCCTTTCCTGTAAAAATACCTGATATTAATAGGCTTCCTTTCTTCCGTAGTATTCTCGTCACCGTCTTCAAGCCAGTAAGGGTCGGTGTCATCGGGGTCGTCGTCCCAGGTTTTGGGTTCGGGGGCTTTGGGGCCACGGGCGCGGTAATACCAGGCCAGCATAGCGCCTGCCACACCGCCGGTAAGGTGGCCTTCCCACGAGATGTGCTCTTCGATAGGGAAAATACCCCAGATCAAACTACCGTATAAAAACACTACTAATAAGGATATAGTAAGCAGATTCGCGTTTTTGCGAAACACCCCGCTGAAGAATAAAAAGCCCGACAGCCCGTATATGAACCCGCTGGCACCTATGTGATACGACGGTCTGCCCATAATCCACAGCCAAAAGCCGGAAAGCAGCAGGGTAAGCAGGGATATTTCCCAGGCTATGCCCCGGTAAAAATAAAACAGCATTGAGCCCAGCACCAGCATGGGTATGGAGTTATCAAACAAATGGAAAAAATCACCGTGGATAAAAGGAGAAAACAGGATGCCTTTGAGCCCGCTTACAGTGCGCGGAAAAACGCCCCAGGTTTCAAAGGTGGAACCGCTAAAATGCTCAATGCCCATAACCAGCCACATTATTGCTACAAAAAACAGCGAAATCTTAAAGCTCGATATCATGCGTTTTAGCTCGTCTTTCATGGGCCGGTTAAATTTTTTCAGTAGTAAAGTTCACCAAAACTGTGCTAAAAGCATCTGTTAAAAGTAAATTTGCCATAAAAGCAGAGATATGTTTGGAAAACTGAACGAGGCCCGCCAGAAGGCCGAAGAGATAAAACAACGGCTGGAAACCATTACCGTTACCGGAGAAGCCGAAAACGGCGCTGTAAAAGTAGTAGCCACCGGCAATAAACGGATTAAGGATATTATTATTGACGACCGCATGATGGCGGACAAGGAGCAATTGCAGGACGTTTTGACAGTAGCCGTGAACCGCGCGCTGGAGCAGGCAGACAAAGTGTCGGAGTCTGAAATGTCGGCTATTGCATCGCAGCTGCTGCCGGGGCTGGGCAATTTGTTTGGGAAATGATTTGAAAATGTGGCGGGATGGAATGGTGCCCCACTTCAATACTTCCCTCTCTGAAGGAGATGGCCAACTTTGAGAAAAGGCCCACCACCTGGCAACCGGGGTGAGATAACCTAACACATAAAACCTAAAACTTAAAACTAACAGATAATGACAGAAAACATAGGCATAGGTAGCCGTATCCGCCACACACAGCACGGCGACGGCGTAGTTATAAATGTAAAATCAACCGGACTGATGGTGACTTTTATAAAGTCGGGTTATAAAGAAATACCGCACAGCGAGGAAATTGAAGTGGTGGATGATATGGTGCCCGATACGGATATGGTGAGCATGTACGAGGTGGAACGATCGCTGAGCCGCCTGTTGCAAAAATGGACCGATATTACCGAAAGCACTAACCTGATAGGCGAAAAGTGGACCGGCGGTAAAATGATTTTGCAGCCCGGCCGAAAGGATTTGGCAGTGAAAGAAGTGCCCATTGAACAGTTTTTTCACAAAATAGTAATGCTGCGCGACCGACTGCGCACCCTGGAACAAAAGGTAAACAGCAGCAACCTGCCCGACGAGGCTAAAATTGATATACAGCAATATATTACCCGGTGCTACGGTAGTCTCACTACCTTTAATGTATTCTTTAAACACCCGCATGATCAGTTTGTGGGGGATAAGGGGAAAGAGTGACATTGATCAATGAATCAATTAATATTTATTATTTATTATATACTACTTATAAGTGAGCTCTACCGCCCCCGTCATAAAACAAATGGCCTGGCTTAATTTTATTCCGCAGGTAGTTTATATAGCCTTATTTTTTGGCCTGTTTTACCTGTTGAGTGTTAAAAACCCGTTTGTGCCGGCCGTGCTAATGTGGTTTGCACTGGCATCTGCGTTGCAAAACCTGGTGCCGCGCCATCACCGCAGGGGTATGGCATTTGTGAAACACGGCGATTATGAGCCCGCTATTGAGCATTTTGAAAACAGCTACCATTTTTTTACCCGCAATAAATGGGTGGATAAATACCGCTCCATTGTTTTATTAAGCATTTCAAGAATATCCTACCGCGAAATGGCGTTGTTAAATATTGCCTTTTGCTATAGCCAAACCGGAGAGGGCGAAAAAGCCAAGGAATATTATAACCGGGTACTTACAGAATTTCCCGGTAGTGTTATGGCGCAAACTGCACTGAATATGTTAAATTCGATGGATAGTGAAACTGATTAAAAAGATTGAATGGAAATACGTAGCTTTTCAAATACTATTCGTGGGTATTTTATGCTTACTATTCTATTTATTGAATATTAAACATCCGGTTTTAAGCGGCACACTTCTGTATATAGTTCTATCATTAGTGGTTCGGGCTTTCGTGCTGGATGATTTTAGAAAAGGTATACAAGCGGTAAAGAAAGGACAATATAAAGAAGCCATAACATACTTTGAAAATATATATAATTATTTAAACAAAAACGGTTGGCTGGATAAATACAGATTTATAACCTTACTGACTGTTTCAAAAATTCCTGTCAGGGAAATGGCTTTACTGAATATTGCGTCCTGCTGTAAAGAGCTTGGCAATAATTTCAAAGCCAAAGAATATTATAACCGGGTGCTTACAGAATTTCCCGGTAGTATTATGGCGCAAACTGCTCTGAATATGTTAAATTCGTTTAACGATAAAACTGATTAAAACTATGAAACCCTCTCACGCCCTATCCACACTTATCCACCAAACAGCGGCTAAGTTTTCAGCTATTACAGAGGAGCAATGGTCGCACAAGGCCAGTCCTTCTATATGGAGCAAAAAAGAAATACTGGGCCATTTGATTGACAGCGCTATGAATAACCTGCGGCGCTTTGTGGTGACACAGTACCAGCAGAACGATAAAATATATTACCGGCAGGATGAATGGGTGGCGTTCCAGGAATACCAGCATGCGCCTACCGAAGAGGTAATTGAACTATGGAAACTGCTGAACCTGCAGATTTGCCGAACCATTGACAACATGCCTCCCGAAAAGCTGGAATACACCTGCGACACCGGCAAAACAGCCGAACAATTACATACTCTTGAATTTTTAATTGATGATTATATAGTGCACATGCAGCACCATCTGAAGGATATACTGGCAGTTCCGGCCAGCAGGTGAGATTTCTTTTATTATTTACTGATTACCCAATAGCAAATAATCACCCCTATTTGCTTGCGTGGGTTTTATTAACCACGGTGTTTATTATTTCATCAATTTCAACCGCCGTGGTTGAGATATATTTTATAACTTCTTTATTAACCGGGTCGGTTGTGTCTTCGTAATTAAAAAGCTGTGTTAATCCGAGTATTTTTGATACCGGCCCCCGTACATCATGAGACTGTATACGGGCTATTTCGGTTAGTGCATTCTTTTGTGTCCGTATCCGGCGAAGGGCTTTAGTAATCAATATACCGGCAAATAACACAAGCAACACAATACCTGAAATATAAATGGCCCGCTCTTTACGCTTATTAGCTGCAGCCAGGCCGGCTATTTCAAGTTGCTTATCCTGTATAACAATATCTTTATCCTTCAAATCAAGCTCGTGCTGCGCTTCCAGCTGTGCCAGCCTTATATTGTTCTCTTCTGAAAAAACAGAGTCTTTCAGAGTGGAATATTCCTTAAAAATTTTAAAGGCCTTTTCATGGTTGCCGGCAAGATGGTATGCGTCTGAAAGAAACTGGCTGAATTCAATCTGCGGTCCTGAAAATCCTGTTTCTTTACAAATAATTATAGCCCTTTCAAGGTAATCAATTGATTTTGCAAGGTGCTGCAGTTTTTCCTTTTTATTTTCAGGCGCATTGTCGGTCGCCATCATAAAATACGTTTCTCCAACATTTCCAAGGTTAACAGCCATGCTGTTCCTGGACTTGATTTCTTCGCTCATATCCAGAGCTTTCAACTGGTATTTAAGTGCACTGTCAAAATTTTTAATTTTGCAGTACACATAACCAATATTGGCCAGGTTTATCTGTATTGAATATTTATTATCCAGTTTCTCATTA
>DASPJH010000420.1:0-5806 GCA_035628715.1 Bacteroidia bacterium | reverse complement strand
GTTGCCATAGTTTTGAAGTTGACTAATCAAAAGTTTGTTATCACCACAGCTGCTTCCCGTTATAATCAATTCTTCCAGGTTATTATGAAAGCCTATAGTCGCCCAATCGGGTGTGGCTGCTCCAAAGTCAAGCTCCAGGGCGGGTGCAGTAAACTTTCCTACATCTTTAGATATTAATTGCGGATTAATAAGTGTTAATTTTTCCGGCTCAATACCTGAAAATATTGCTGCAGGTTCGTATAACGTATCGCATTCCCAGGTTACCTGTTCAATATCAAGGGGTGCAAGTTCTTTAACAAGACGGGTTAATTCAGTTGCTGTAAATCCTTTATGTATGTATACAGACAGCAGGTTTACAAATTTTTCTTTTTTACGGTAAAATTTCTGAAGTTTATCTCCCGGTTTAAAGGAAATACTTTCAAAGTCATGTGGTTTCTTAAATGTTTGGTTAAGTGGCGTAAAATCACTTTGACAATCAGCAGTAATAATTCCGGATACAAATAGCAGGACAGCAAATAAATTCTTCATAGTAATAGGATTTAAGTATATAATCTATCACCTTTAAAATAGATACGCTGAACTTTCACTTTCAGATGTGTGGTTATTTCATTTCAACAACCAACTTGCTGTCCTTCAGTGATATAATTTTCTCCGGGTCATAAAAATTCTTCACCTGTTTATAGCCCCGCAACCGCGATACTATTTCCTGCTTTAGCTTACCGGTACCTCTGCCGTGTACTATTTGTATTTTTCTAACGCCCTGCCGAATGGCCCTGGCCATTGCATATTCAAAAAAATCCAGCTGGCCCGAAAGGGGAGGAGTGGTGCGGTAACTGGCGGGCAGCTTTTCTGCGTGCAAATCAATAGTTATACTTTCTTTCCGGGGTTGAGAAGGAAGGTCTTTTACTTTTGGAGCTGAAATCTTGTGCAGGCTTATGTCAGCTTCAATTTTGATAAGGGTTTTCACCGGGTAGTCCAGCTCCATGCCGGTTTCGTCGTCCAAAACCAGCACGTGCTTATTGCCCAGCACCTTCAACACTATGCCCTTCAGCGGACTGTTGGTGCAGGTTACCCGGTCTCCTTCTTTTAGCTCCATTGGTGTATTTTCGCACCGCTAATTTATAACACCATGCGGTATGATATTGTAATTATAGGCGGGGGAATTGTTGGACTGGCTACTGCGTACCAGTTAAAAAAACTTCAGCCGGGACTGAAAACAGCTGTTGTAGAGAAAGGCAGTACCGTTGGCAACCAGCAAACAGGGCACAACAGCGGGGTAATACACAGCGGCCTGTATTACAAACCGGGCAGCCTGAAAGCCAAAAACTGCATTAACGGCTACACTATGCTGCTGGACTTTTGCAACGAGCATGGAATTAAGTATGAATTGTGCGGAAAAATTGTGGTAGCCACCCAGCCGGAGGAGTTGCCGCTGCTGGAAAACCTTTACAAGCGCGGACTGGAAAACGGGCTGGATAAAATACGCATGATTGGTCCGGAGGAAGTGAAAAATATGGAGCCTCACGTAACCGCCCTTAAAGCCATTGATGTGCCTTATACTGGTATCATTGATTATGTTGAGGTGTGTGAAAAACTTGCCGAGTTATTTAAAGCAAACGATGGCGAAGTGTTTTTAGGCGAGCGGGTAACGGGTATTATAGAAAAGCAGGGGTATTCGGTAGTAAAAACTACCAATAATGAGCTGGAAGGCAAGCTGGTAATTAACTGCGCGGGATTGTACAGTGATAAGGTGGCGATGTTTACGCAGGAAAACCTGGATACCCGTATTATTCCTTTCCGCGGGGAATATTATATGCTGAAGGATAGTAGCAAACATTTGGTAAAAAACCTGATTTACCCCGTGCCCGACCCTAATTTCCCGTTTTTGGGCGTGCACTTTACCCGTATGATAGGCGGCGGGGTTGAGGCGGGCCCCAATGCTGTGTTTGCTTTTGCCCGCGAGGGGTATAAAAAATCAACCATTAATTTAAAAGAGCTGTTTGAGTCGCTGGCCTGGCCGGGATTTCAGAAGGTAATACGCAAATACTGGCGCACAGGCATGGGGGAGATGTACCGGTCGTTTTCCAAGCGGGCGTTTACCAAAGCTTTGCAGCGGTTAATTCCTGAAATTAAAGAAAGCGACCTGGTACCCGCTGAAGCAGGTGTACGCGCCCAGGCCTGCGACCGAACCGGCGGATTACTGGATGATTTTAAAATTGTGGAAAATAACCTTTCCATTAATATCCTGAACGCGCCTTCTCCGGCCGCCACGTCATCGCTGTCCATAGGGAAAACGGTGGCAGAGATGGCGGTGAGGAAATTAGTGTGAATCAGAATTTACGGGATGTGAGAATTACCAGAATTAATTTTTCAGTTAATTCAGGAATTATTCTTTGCAAAATTTTTCGCAGCCTAAATACTTCTCTCGATCATACAAATGCAGGAAATAAATACCGGTGGAAAGGTTTTCAACGGCAATAGATTGATTTGTGACACCAGCCTCAGCTATTTTTCTGCCCGATATATCGGTGATGCAATAGGATGTTGCTGGTAAACTTATGGTTACATTACTACTGGCCGGGTTGGGGTAAATGCTGAACTTGGGAAGTTCAAACTTTGGGGCACTGAGAAAAATATCATTCTGAAATTTAAATGATACTCCATTTGGTTGATAAGAAGTACTGGAGATAATAGGGCCTTTGAATTCAGAACTTATAAAATGCACATGCGTTTCGTAATCAGTATCATTCCTGTAAACAATTGTTCCCATGTCCCAGTACCATCTCTTCACATGCCTAGTATTCACCTTTACTTTTAGTACACTATCATAAGTGCGGGTTTTAAGCTTTATTGTTCCCCATCCTTCTACAACAACAGTATTAGTATACAGCGAAATGCAGAGCTGGCTGTCAGTAGCTCCTCTGTTAAAACCAATAAATTCAAAATACCCGTTATCGGTAAAGCTGTCCTTATATTTTACAGGATATTTTATATGCACATTAGGGTCGGTATAAGGTGCTCTCATAAGATATTTAGGGTGTATGTTGCTATATCCTAAATATCCAAATGAATCGGGGCTGAAATGATAATAGCTGCACCCGGTATCATTTTCTGTCCCCAATTTTATCACTGAAAAATTTGCAGCATTAAAAACCGGGGAGAAATAAGGGTCTTTTTGTGTGCCATATGAAATTTGTGTATAGCTGATATTTACTACGCTGCTAAAATCCCACAATAAATTTTCACCCTTGCTGTCGATGTTAAATTGTTTCATCCGGTACTCAGGAAAATAAAAGTTACCGAAAGAGTAAATGCTCCCTGGCACCGGTATAAACGGGTTGTTGGCTACAGGCTGGGCAGTAATAATTTTAACGCCGGTTAATAAAATTAGCAGTATACGTTTAATCATAACCATTAAACGAAAAATTAATACAATAGGTTGAAACTGAACAAAAAATCTCCCTTTTTAGTGGCGGGATTAAGGAGGTTAGTAATAAGCAGGCTTAGCTTACATTTTTTCGTTCGTTTGTGCTGGCGGCAGTTTTTTATACGGCCGTATAATCAGCCGTATGGCACGCTGGTAGCTAAAATAGTTCCATATCCAGTTAAAAAACACTACAAAACGGTTGCGGAAGCCGATGAGCATCAGCAAATGCACCAGCATCCACACATACCACGCAAACCAGCCTTTAAATTTCATAAACGGTAAGTCTACAACCGCTTTGTGGCGGCCAATGGTGGCCATGCTGCCTTTATCCTGGTATTTAAAAGGTTTTAGAGCGCGTTTCCGGGCAATGTTTTCAAAGTTTTTGCCCAACAGTGTGCCCTGTTGTATTGCCACCGGTGCCATTTGCGGGTGCCCGTTGGGGAAATCCTTCGTTTTCATCAGTGCAATATCGCCAATGGCAAAAATGTTATCATATCCCTGCACCCGGTTGTGTTCATCTACTAAGTACCGGCTTCTCACCTCCGATTCTGATTTAAGGCCATCCACCGTTTTACCTTTCACACCCGCCGACCATATTACCGTTTCGGTGTTCATTACAGTACCATTGCTCAGTTTAAGCTTATACCCGTCATATTCTTCCACTGCGGTATTCAACAGCACATTTACACCCATATTCTGCAAAAACCTACCTGCCGCTTTTGAAGCATACGGGCTCATAGCGGAAAGTACCCTCGGGCCGGCCTCAATCAGGTGTATGGTCATCAGGTTAGGGTCAATCTCCGTATAGTCGTACGGCAGCACATTGGTCTTAATTTCTGCCATAGCTCCGGCAAGTTCAACCCCTGTCGGTCCGGCGCCTACAATCACAAAATTCAGGATACGCTGCTTATCAACCGTATTAGTAGCTGCCATAGCTTTTTCAAATTCCTGCAGCAGGTCGCTACGGATATCCAGCGAATCGGGAATGGATTTGATAGGCATGGACCAATGCTCTATGGACGCTTTACCAAAAAAGTTGGTGGCTGCACCGGTAGCCAGTACCAGGTAATCGTACTTAAACGTACCGGTATCGGCTATCACTTCCTGGCTTTCGGTATCAATCCGTTCCACGTTTGCCATCCGGTATGCCACGTTGGGCATAGGTCCAATCACCTTACGGAAAGGGTAAGCTATAGAGTCGCTGCCAAGCCCACCTGTTGCCACCTGGTATAGCAGTGGCTGAAAGGTGTGGTAATTATTTTTATCAAGAAGGAAAACCCTGAACTTTTTTTTGTTAAGCTTTTTTGCCAGCCTCAGCCCTGCAAAACCCCCGCCTATAATCACTACCGTAGGATAAGGTAGCTGATTGAATGATAAAGCCATAGAAAAACCGGTTATTCGGGTGCAAAGTTCAGTTAAAATTTATTTTTTTTATACGAAATAT
Organism: Bacteroidia bacterium; assembly: GCA_035628715.1. Taxonomy (GTDB): domain Bacteria; phylum Bacteroidota; class Bacteroidia; order UBA8524; family UBA8524; genus SB11. The sequence continues at coordinate 935 of DASPJH010000420.1, read as the reverse complement.
TTAAAGGTTTTGCATCTTTTTAAACAACTTTTCCGTTTAATAAACCATCTCAGTATAAATAGCCTCACTATGAACAAAAGGGGTGTGTTCTTATTTCTCTTCTTATTGGGCGCTTGCCCGGCCTCCCTTTTTGCACAGAAAGAAAACAATATCTGGTACTTTGGTAATAAAATCGGGCTTGATTTTCACAGCATTCCTCCTAAACCGTTACAGAACAGTGAGATGCTTGCCCCGGAAGGATGTGCATCAGTATGTGACTCTGCCGGGAACCTGCTTTTTTATACCGGTGCGGGAAAAGTATGGAACAAAAAACACCAGGTGATGGAAAATGGAAGCGGATTACTGGTAAATGGATCTTCTACCCAATCATCAGTAGCGGTAAAAAAACCGGGGAGTTATACCGAGTATTATGTGTTTTCGGCCGATTCTTATGAGAACCCGGGAGATGGGGTTAATTATTCGGTAGTTGATTTATCGTACAATGGTGGTTTGGGAAAGGTTACCGAAAAAAATAAAAAACTATACAATGGCATTTCTTCTGAAAAAGTAACCTGCGTAAAAAACGCGAAAAATGACGGGTATTGGATTATTACACACCCGGTAGGGTCCAGTGCCTTTTATGTATACGGCTTTACAGTGAGCGGAATAAATACCGTTCCTGTTATTTCGCATACAGGCACTTCCTATACATACAACCCTATACTAGGAATTAACGGCTACCTTAAAGCTTCACCAAATGGTAAAAAACTGGTGGCCTGCTTAGGTGGTATAAATAATTCGGGTATAGAGTTATTTGACTTTGATAACTCTACAGGTATAGTGTCTAACGGTGTAATTTTAGAGGAAGGGTATAGTTTTTATGGGTGCTCATTTTCGCCCAACAGCAAATTGCTATACGCTACCGGACATCCCAAGCTGTTACTCCAGTTTGATGT